>JBFMAE010000136.1:0-8134 GCA_040756085.1 Thermodesulfobacteriota bacterium
GAAGGAAGTATTGAGTCTGACAAAGGATAAGGAACCCCTGCCTACCGGCCAGGCCCCGAACCGTGCTGGTTCAGGGCAGGCAGGCGCTGAGGGGCTTCCCTACGCAGGGGCGACCCTCAGCGGCCGCCCTTCTTCTCCCCGAGGTGAAAAGGAATCCCCTGATGAACCCAGGCCATCTCTCAACGAAAAGAGAGGAGAACCACCGATCAAACAGGTGGCTGTCGAAAAGAAGGTGATCAAACCTGTAACGCCATTGTCCCCAGCCCCTTCTACTTCTCTGAAAGAAAAAACCTCTGCCAAAGGGATCGAAGTAAAGCGAGAACCCGACAAGGATCGCCCCTTTGCTTCAGAGATTCTCCATCATTTCAATTCAGGCGTGCAATTCTACAACCAACGAGAATTTTCTAAAGCAATCCAAGCCTACCAGAAGGTCGTCGAGCTCGACACAACCTATATTGAGGCCTATAACAATCTCGGGATTATCTATCAGGAGATGGGCGATCTGGAAAGCGCCTTCAAAGCCTTTCAGAAGTCGATCGAGATCAACCCTCGATACGAGAAGGCCTTTAACAACCTTGGAATAGTTTTCTATACCAGCGGCCGCCATGAAGAGGCCGTAGTGGCTTTTCAAAAAGCCCTCACGATCAACCCCAATAATATCGAAAGTCATATCAACCTCGGAATCCTTTTTAAAAAACAGGGCGAATCGGGGAAGGCAATCGAGTCTTTTCAGAAGGCCCTCTCCATTAATCCACTTTGCGGGGAAATCCATTACAATATCGCAATCCTCTATGAGCAATTGGAAAATATTGATCTGGCTATCGGTCACTATCGACAATTTATCCAAATATCGTCAAAATCTCATCCGGCTTTAGTTTCGAAGGTGCAAAAGCATTTAAATGAACTGATGAAGGGAAGAAAAGACAAATAAAATATCCAATAACCAAATTACAATAACCAGATAATAACCTCAGTTTAATTTGTTTATTGGTGATTGGAGCTTATTTGGTGTTTGGTTCTTGGTCACTGGTTATTGACATTTGGAGGTCATATGGTAGAAGAGAAAAAAAGTTTTGGCGACTTTCTGGTCGGTCTTGGGGTGATCACCTCTGACCAGTTGAAAAAGACTTCTCAGGAGCAAAAACGAGGAGAGAGGCTGGAGCAGACCATCGCCCGCCTGGGCTATGCGAAAGAAGAACTTATTCTCCAGTGCCTGGCCGATTACTTCAATCTCCCTTTTGTCGATCTGGATACCTATCTCATCGATGACAAGATCGTAAAAACCATTCCGGAGGAGCTGGCCCGGCGTCATATACTGATCCCTCTATTTCAAATCGGAAACACATTGACCGTAGCCATGACCAATCCCCTCAATATCATGGCGCTGGATGAGGTGAGGAACAAGGTGAAGACCGATCTGGAGATAGCGATCAGTACAGAGAAGAAGATTAAAAAAGCGATCGACCAGCACTACGGAGCCACCGGGACGATGCTTGAAAACACCCTCCAGCAGATTATAAAAGGAACGGCTGGCGCACCGTCTTTTGAACCGGGTGATTATAGAAAGACACATGACCTCGCCATTAAAGATATCCCATCAGGCCCGATGGAAGATGCACCGGCTGCCCGCATGTTCGACTTAGTCATGATTCAGGCGATTCGAGATCGTGCGAGTGATATTCACTTTGAGCCTGATGAAAAGGCCTTGCGTGTCCGTTTCCGAATTGATGGTTTTTTATATGAATCTCTTACTCTCCCCAGACAGATCCATCCCCCCCTGACCTCCAGGATAAAGATCCTTGCAGAGATGGACATTGCTGAGACGAGGGCCCCCCAGGATGGAAACTTCAATGTCAAAATGGAAAAACGAAGTTTTGAGATCAGGGTATCCACTTTTCCTACGATCTACGGGGAAAATGTTGTCCTCCGGATTCTCGACCAGACCAGCTCCCTCTTCAAACTGGAGGACTTAGGTTTTTCTGAAGAAATGTTGCACCAATTCAAACAGTTAATCCGAAGACCAAACGGTATCATCTTTGTCACAGGCCCTACAGGGAGTGGAAAAACTACCACCCTCTATGCCCTTCTGAATATGATCAATTCGATGGATAAAAACATTATCACCATTGAAGACCCTGTGGAGTACCGATTGTCTTATATTCGGCAGACACAGGTTAATCCAAAGGCAGGGATCACTTTTGCCACAGGATTAAGGTCGATCCTCCGGCAAGACCCTGACGTCATTATGATCGGAGAGGTCAGGGATCTGGAAACCTCGGAAATCGCTCTTCAATCAGCCCTGACAGGCCACCTCGTATTAAGCACATTACATACGAATGATGCGCCGGAGGCCATTACTCGGTTGGTGGATATTGGCGTCGAACCCTACCTCATCTCCTCTGCCGTCATCGGAGTCCTCGCACAACGCCTTGTACGAATGATCTGCCCGGATTGCAAAGCCCCTTATCAGGTTGATCCGAAGAGCCTGAGTGACCTGGAAGATAATTTTTCAAAGATTAAAGATCCCTTGACCCTTTACCGTGGAAAGGGTTGCAAAAATTGCAAGCAATCCGGTTACTGGGGAAGAATTGGTATTTTTGAACTCCTCCTCATCAACGAAAGGATTAAGCAATTGATTTCTGAAAAGGCTTCAACCCAAACGATTCGAGATACCGCAAAGAAGACGCTCGGGATGGTCACTCTCAGGGAAGATGGTCTGAGAAAGGCTCTGAAAGGGGCTACAACCCTTGATGAGGTGGATCGAGTGACTTACTAATTTTTGCTGCTGGAGTGTTAGGGTTACGGCTACAGGGCGGGCATCTCGTAAAGTCGAGTCTTCGACTTTACCGTTGCCATCAGACTAAATCCTTATTTCCTAACTAACAACACGCCATTTCCTTCTGACAAAATAGACGACGATTCCTGCTAAAGTAAAAAGACTGATTAACATTCCAATTTTAAAACTGATGGGTTCAAAAACAAATTCTACCTGATGGGTGCCAGCAGTGAGAGGAACAGCACGGAAGGCATAATTCGCCCTGTAAATCTTTTTAGGGCTTCTACCTACAAAAACCTTCCACCCTAGATAGTAAGTATCGCTTAAAACCAACAATGCTTCTTCAGTCGTCTTCACCCGGAGTTGCAATCTATTGTTACTTTCAGAGATAACCTCAACCTTACCTCCGCCCTTCCCTCCCCCCTTGAGGGGGAGGTCGCCGACGCTCCTTAGCTTAAGCGACGGAGCGGTGAGGGAGGGGGGGCTTTCTTCCAGAAGCACTTCTTTATCAGGACTAAACTCCATACTTATCATCCTCGAAAGGATTGTCCTCGGATCCATGACCTTAAAATCTTTTACAAGCCATGCTCGGGGAAACGGGTTGCGATTTCTGTATAATTTAACGGTATTTCCCTTAAGCAGGTCTTCTTTTTCCCCCGGGAGCCCTTCCATTCGCGAATAAATCAATTCAAAACGAGAAGCCTCCTCAATAGGGGTAATCGAAATAACATATTTTACACCGTAGAGGTCAATGAGTCGGGTTGCAGAAATCGATGGGGCGCCGGTTAGTGCATGATAGAGGTCATCGATTCTTCTCATTCGAATCACATCGAGGCCCCAGATATTGTGCAGTTGATAAAGCAGGGTCATGGATGGCAAATGCTTTTCTTTAAAGACATCAAGAGGAGAGGCTTCTGCAATGATAACAGGAGTATTGAGCGAAATCGTCTTGCCTGTTGAGAATATTCTGAAATCTCCTTGATCGGATGAAATCTTTTCCATGATCTTGGTCTTTTGGAAGTAGTCCACGGTCCTTTCTTTTCCATAGAAACCCATATTTCCAAAAAGGTCCGCCGTAAGAAAGAAAATCAGCAACACGTCTGCCCATCCTTTCCATTTCACTTCATGGCCTACCCTCAGCAAAAGAAAAATTATCGTGAGATAGAAAAGAAATCTCTTGATGTGATAGAGGTTCACAGAGAGGTGATTAAAATCTGGAAAATCGACCCCTCTTACCTTCAAGAAACGTTCAACCTCTTGATGTCCAAGAATGAAAAATAGGAGAAGAAGACCGGATACGAGGGAGAAGACAATGAGAACATTTTTTAATATCATTCTTCTGCCTTCTTTTGAAAATTCGATCAATCTCTGAAAACCCAGACCAGCTGTGATTGAAAGAACCAGGATAAATATGTAAAGAAATTTTACAGGATATCGGATCCCGTTAAAAAACGGAACATACTTGAATATAAATGGGTAGAGGGGATTATATTGCCCGAGAGATAAAAAAAGCGAAAAGAGAATCAGACCGAAAAAGAGTTTCCGTTCTTTCCCAAATCCTCTCACCCCATCCCTCTCCTCCATCCTCCGTAGCAGGGCTACTGCAGAGGACGGGCCAGAGGGGGAGAGGGGACACTCTTTAATCCCCTCTCCCCTTTGAGGGAGAGGGGAAGGGTGAGGGGCGAGGAAGAAGATCAGGCTTAAAATAAAAGGAAATCCACCTGTATAGAGGGTTTTAAGCCAGCATTGGGTCACCCAATATTTCTTCATGTCTAAAAAATATCCATATGCATCTGGGAGAAAGAATAAAAGAATATCTTTAGGCGCAAAGCTCCATATGGTTGCCTCTTGATAGGAGATTCCGCCTCCCCGGATGGAGTGCATCCAGAGTTCGATGAAGGGGATAATCTGGATGGCAGAAAGAAACAAAAAGATAGTAAAGATAATCAATAGACTTCTCAATCTGGTTAAGATAACCCTTAATCCCCCCTTAATCCCACATTTAGCAAAGGGGGGTTTGGGGGGATTTGTAAAAGTGGGAGAGCAGGGATTACTATATAGGGGCGACTCTCTGCAGTCGCCCATCTTTTTGGAAAAAATCACCATGAACAGGAGAACAAAGAAATTGCCATAAACGATTTCTATCCCTCCTCCCAGAAAAGAGATGGTGATAAAAATGGCAGTCAAAATTTCGTTTTTAAATCCAGGGCAAATCAATGCCCTTCTGAAAAACATCATGATCAAAGGCGTCCAGACTACTGAAAGAAGAATGGTGAGAAGGCTATGAACGGAAAGGAGATAACCACTGAGCATGAAGATCAGGCCGGAGATTAAAGCTCCTGTTGAATTGACCCGTTCGACAGCGCCAACCCCTGTATTTGAAGTCAGGGCGGGGATGTGCCTCTTAGGGTCAACCCTGAGTAAGCCTTCTTTATTTTGAGAAGTCGAAGGGTTGACTTTTAAGTCTCTAACAAAAAGATAGGTGAATAACCCGCTCAGAAAAAAATGAAGGGTGATAATGGCATTGAACGCCACATCGAAAGGAAGAAGAAAAAATAGACCATTCAAGGGATAGAGGATGGCATACTGGGGGTTAGCAAAAAAAGGGTGGCCTGAGAACTGATAGGGATTCCATAAAGGAAAATTTCCATGTTTGATGCTCTCAACCCAGAAAAATCGCGGCGGGATGAAATAGGGACCTAAGTCTCTTTCTGTAAAAAGATATCCACCACCAAGAATGTCATAAAAAAAGATGAGCGAGGTAAAAAAAAGGGTCAAACCAGCCAAAAGATCGGTTGATCTGACCCATTTCATTTTTCCTTTTATCTTATCTGTCACAAATGGTTAATATGACCTCTTATCACCATGTGGCTGTTGCTGCATAAATTGTCCCAAGTGTAGTTGGAACAGTGCCAATAGTAAGGCTGAAGGTGTAGGTATAACCTCCGGGCACAATGATTGAAACCGTGTCCGTAGCTGGGGTTCCTACGGTCACCCCCTGAATTTGTGCACCGCTCACAATGTCACCCATCGTATATGAACCAGCCGTATTACCGATAAGACGCTGAGCGAATACAAGACTATTTGCTCCCCTTAGAGCACCCAATACACCCTTCGCGGTGGCATTAGCCGCTTCCGTTGTTAAATCGATATACATAGGAATCGCCACGGCAGCGAGAATCCCGATGATCACAATGATCACAATCAATTCTATTAATGTAAAACCCTTCTGATTCCTTAGCATCCCTGTTCTTCCTCTCTCACGCTCAAGAAAGTAATTTTACCAGGTGGCGGTTCCCGAATAAACTGTTCCTATTGTGGTGGGAACAGTACCTATGGTAAGGCTGAAGGTATAGGTGAAACCTCCGGGCACAATGATTGAAACCGTGTCCGTAGCTGGGGTTCCGACGGTCACCCCCTGAATCTGTGCTCCGGAAACAATATCCCCCATGGTGTATGAACCCGTGGTATTATTGATAAGACGCTGAGCAAAGACAAGACTATTGGCCCCTCTCAGGGCACTCAATACACCCCTCGCGGTGGCATTGGCCGCATCCGTTGTTAAATCGATATACTTTGGAATCGCCACAGCCGCTAAGATGCCAATGATGACAATAATGATGATCAACTCAATTAATGTAAACCCTTTTTGACCTCTCAAATGATTTTTTAACATCTTTTATCCTCCTTGTTTTCGAAATGACTGAAATATTTTAAAAATTTTACAAAAACAAAAACTTTTGTCAAGTTTTTTTATGAAATGGATACCATAGGATATATGCAATATTTATGCCTTAAAACCAAAAACCTTTGGACTAATGAATCATTCAATATATTTAATGAAATTAATGAATTAATGCCTATAAATATATGGCATTTGTCTACACTTTACAGAAATAAAAAGAAGTGTTGCACAATTTTTGTCCAAAACTTAAATCTTGTTCAATTCTTTTACATTCAAATTAGAATTGTTCACCCTTGACTTTAATTAATTCCGCCACAATGCTGACGGCAATCTCTTCCGGGGTCTCGGAGTTGATGTCAATGCCAATGGGTGCGTAAACCCGATTCAGGGTTTCTCTGGAAATTCCCTTTTTCATCAAATTTTGAAAAAGGATATGAATCTTCTTCTTCGAACCAATCATACCGATATAGCGGGCACTGGTTTGAAGGGCCTGTTCCAATACAAAGCCATCGTAGAGATGACCCCGGGTGACGATGATGATATAACTGGAATCATCAATGTGGAGTTGACCAAAACATCTCTCAAAGTCCGAAACGATGACCTCGTCCGCCTCCGGAAAGCGTTCTCGATTGGCAAACATCTCCCGGTCATCGATGACCACCACCTTGAATTCGACCTTTTTGGCAAGGGGAGCCACTTGCTGAGAAACATGTCCTGCCCCGAAGAGATAGACCGTTGGCTCAGAAAAGACCGGCTCTAAAAGAACCTCTATCTTTTTCCATGGAAGGTCCTCCCTCCATGAATTCAAAACCATCACTCTGGGTTTCTTCTCCTTCGATAAGGATTCAATTTCCTTTAAAACCCTCTGCTCCAATGGTTCGCCTGCGAATAAAGAACCGACCTTCTCTCCAGAAGATCTCATCAACACTTTGGAATCTTTCTCTTCAGGAAAAGCATCGTCCACAGAAACCAAAGTGGCCAGGATGGCTGTCCCACCCTTCTGTCTGATCCTCATCACTTCCTGATAGATATCTAAAAATTCTTCTCTCAGAGGTTCTAAAAAGATATCAATATTACCACCGCAGATGAGTCCTCCCTCTGCCAATTGCTCAGATGTCAGTTTAAAGTGGAGGACCCCTCCCTCCCCTTTCTCCATGACTTCTTGAGCTTTCTGCCACACTTCTGCCTCAATACATCCCCCTCCGATAGACCCCAGAGAGGGTCCGTCAGCCTTGACCAGATACTTCGCCCCTACAGCCCTGGGGGCTGAACCCAACCGGGAAATTAGCGTGGCAAGTGCCATCTTTTCTTTCTTCCCCAGAGCTTTCACTATTTCAGAATAAATCTCTTCCATTACAGTGTCCTCAATTTTGTGTCAATTCATGAGCTAAATTTCAAAATCAATTTTAATGCTTTTCCCCGATGTTGTAAACCCCGTATATCCCCGCCCCCTAAAAGACGGGGCTTTTCTTTATCTTCAGATTTGAAATTGCCTTCATTTCCAGTCTGAAGCCTGGGGCTTTCGGGATTATACGGGGTAAATATGAAAAACAAAGCAAAGTTTTTATGTCTCCTTTTTTTGATTAATACAATCACATTAATTCATAATACCCCTCGTCCTCCCCCTCAAGAGGGGAGGGCGAGGGTGATTTAATTTTACTTATTGCGTTTGT
>JBFMAE010000137.1:0-6511 GCA_040756085.1 Thermodesulfobacteriota bacterium
AGACTTATTTTATCGCCTCAATGTGATTCAGATCAAACTCCCTGCTTTAAGAGAGAGACGAGAGGACATCCCTCATCTGGCCGAACATTTTTTAAAAAGATATTCGGACGAGTTGAACAAAAATATTTTGAGGATCTCCTCGGAAGCACTCCGCATCCTGATCAATTACGAGTTCCCTGGAAATGTGAGGGAGCTCCAGAACATTATCGAAAGGGCCGTTGCCTTGGAGAATACGCAAGAACTCAATGCCCAAAACCTGAGTTCCTATCTTGATGAACAACTCCCGATGAAAAAAGGGACGATCGACCTCGAGATTCCAAATGAAGGAATTGATCTTGAAAAAGTGGTAGAGGATATTGAGCGAACCCTTCTTCTGAAGGCTTTGGATAGAACGAAGGGGATTAAAAAGAAAGCTGCGGAGCTTTTACATATCAATTTTCGATCCATGCGGTATCGGTTAGAAAAGTATGGATTGAATCAAGGAACGGATTCCTGATCCCCCGTGCTAGGCCTAAGCCACCTTTTCAGTTCCGTTTAAATTGTTTCTTCAATGCGTCCAGATCGAAGAGGAAAAAGATAGGCCTGCCATGAGGACAGGTGGTGGATAAGTTGAAGGGAGTAAGGGTCTTCACCAACTCGTTCATCTCTTCTCTTTTCAACATGAAATTCCCTCTGATGGCAGAATGACAGGCCATGGTGACCAAAATGGTATGAATGGTTTCTGTCATCTTTCCCATCTTTTTTAAAAAAGAAAGTTCCTCCAGTATCTCCCTGACCATTTCCTTAGCATCCTTCTGGTCAATAAAAGAGGGTATGGACCGAAGGGCGTAGGTATTTTTACCCATCGGGTCCATTTCAAATCCCATCGACTGAAATACCTCAAGATGTGACGATACAATGAAAGATTCTTCAGCGGAGACCTCCATTTGGATGGGGATGAGAAACTTTGTGAGGGGAACAGATCTCGTCTCATATTGCCTTTTGTATCTCTCAAACAGGATCCGTTCATGGGCGGCGTGTTGATCGATAAAAACTACCCCCTCTTCTCCTTCGCAGAGAATATAGGTGCCTTGAACCTGTCCTAAAATACGAAATGGGGTTCTCCCCTCTTCCCGCCATCCATGACGAAGTCCTTCGCTGACCATCGAAACCATCTTTCCTTCATTCCATGTTTCCCATGGAGGATCGTTCGAATAAGATTTTTTTAACAGAAGGGAAACCGGTGCAGTTTTGGAAAATACTTCATCTCTCCTCTCGCCTTCGATCATGACTTCCGTTGAGAACGATCCTCGTCCATAGATGGAACGGAGGGCCCGGGTCACAGCTTGAAAGACCCTTTCCTGTTCCTTAAATTTCACTTCTGCTTTGGTTGGATGGACATTCACATCGACCGCAGAAGGAGGCAGTGTGACGAATAGAATGACAACAGGAAATTTCCCAGATGGGATCACATGGCGATAGCCCTCTAGGATAGCCTTATAAATGAACCGATCCCGGATATATCGTTGATTGGCGTAGATATAAATTCCATCGGCCGTCCCTTTTGAAATGGAAGGAAGGCTCGTAAATCCTGAAACCTTAATCTCTCCATCCTCAAACTCAAACGCCTGGAGATGATCATAAACCTCTCTCCCTAAAATGGCCTCGATTCGAACCATTGGGGATTCCGTTTTTACGTATTCGTGAAGCATTCGGCCGTCATGAATAAATTTGAAAGAGATGGACGGATGGGAAAGGCTTAATTTGAGAAAATGGTTTAAAGACTGCCGAAGTTCTGAAGGAATCGATTTTAAAAATTTTCTTTTGACCGGCATATTATAAAATAGATTTTTTACCTCGACCTCGGTCCCGATGGGACATCCCACCTCAGAAACACTTTTTATCTCGCCCCCCTCACAGAGAATTCGGGTTCCGGCGAGGGCATGAGGGACTCTTGTTTTGATTGACATCTGTGAAACAGAAGCGATACTGGGGAGGGCCTCTCCTCTGAACCCTAATGTCTGAATCTCATAGAGATCCTCCACGGTCTTTAGTTTGCTGGTAGCGTATCTTTGGAGGGCAAGGGGAAGGTCCTCCGGCTCGATTCCTTCCCCGTTATCATAAACACGGATGAGCTGGAGCCCTCCCGCCTTTAATTCCACCATGATTTCTGAACTCCCCGCATCAATGGCATTCTCGATCAACTCTTTCACAACGGAGGCAGGTCTTTCAACGACCTCTCCCGCCGCAATGGTCTTGGAAATGTGTTCTGGCAGGATTTGGATTTTCCCAGGCATCCTAATCTCCACCCACTATCCTCCACTATCAATAAAGGCACCCATTTTTCTGAACTTCTCATATCTCAAGGTTAACAATTCCTCTATGTCCATTTGTTCTAACTCACGGAGATGTCGCTCAACTACTTCTTTTAAAGAATCTGCCATCTTTAGTGGGTCTCGATGAGCTCCTCCCAGGGGTTCCTTCACAATCTCATCGATGACCTTCAATCGATATAAATCTTCGGCTGTCAATTTTAAGGACTCCGCTGCCACCTCCCCTTTCCGCCCATCCTTCCAAAGGATCGCTGCACACCCTTCTGGAGAAATCACGGAATAGATCGAATGTTCTAACATCAGAATTCGATCTCCGATTCCGATGGCTAAGGCCCCTCCACTTCCTCCTTCGCCAATCACAATGGTGATGATGGGCGTCCGAAGCATCACCATGATTTTAAGATTTTTGGCAATGGCCTCGGCTTGCCCTCTCTCTTCAGCGCCCACTCCAGGAAATGCACCAGGAGTGTCGATCATTGTTAGAATAGGTTTCTTAAACACCTCTGCCAATCTCATCAATCTTAAAGCTTTTCGATACCCCTCCGGATGGGGCATTCCGAAGTTCCGATAGGCCATCTCCTTGGCATCCGCTCCCTTCTGATGGCCGATGAGGACCACCGATCTCCCGTTAAACTTAGAAATCCCTCCGACGATGGCCGGATCATCCCCGTAGGTTCGATCGCCATGAAGTTCGATAAAATTTTCAAACAACAGAGGAATATAATGGAATGTTTTAGGACGATCGATATGCCTTGCCATTTGTGTAATTTGCCAATCGGTTAAGTTAGAAAAAATTTCTTTTTGTAAACGATGGAGCTTTTCTTCCAAATGATTCAATTGTTCATCAAAATCAACCTGCTTCCCTCTGGAAAACCTTTTTAAATGTTCAATCTCTCTTTCCAGTTCGACGAGAGGTTTCTCAAAATCTAAATAATGTTTCGCCATTTCAATTCCCGCCTATTCAATAGAGATGAGAGCTGATTTAAAAAGATTTTTAATTTGATTTTGAAAATGCAGAGAGGGATTGACAGTGAAGTGGTCTGACAAGGCGATCACCGTCTCCCGTTGCCCTCCATCGGTCAGATGGAGAAGGACTTTAAAGAACCCTTTATGCGCTAAGATAATTTCCCTTAGATCTTCCAACCGGGACTTCGTTAATGCGGAGAATGGGATTTTCAAATGGAGGGATCTCATCGAAGTGGATGACCATTCAGAAAGAGGATGAACCTCCATGCCTTTTATCTTAATGTGATCCTCGGATATATCGAGTGTTCCTCGGACGAGAATAGGATCTCCTCCCCGCAAACTGGGCAGAGCGGCTTTATAAACCTCGGGGAAGAGGATGACTTCTACAAATCCTTTCATATCCTCTAAGTTCAAAAAGGCCATCCGATCCCCTTTCTTGGTGAAGATTTCCTTCAAACCGCTGACCAGGCCACAGATCTTTATCTCTGCGCCGTTTTTAAGCTCCGAAAGCGTAGACGTATCCACATCGGTATGTTTTTTAATCTCCTCTTGATAACGAGAAAGAGGATGTCGGGAGATGTAGAATCCAATGGTCTCCTTCTCAAAGGCAATCAATTGAGTTTCTGGAAATTCATCGATCTCAGGATAACTTTCCTCCGATTCCTTCAGGGCATGCATCCACATGCTCAGCTGGGCCTCCCCTCTCCTTCGCTGGACCGTTTGGGATTGTTCGAGGATATCCTCTAAAACAGCCAACATCCGAGACCGATAAACTCCTGAGAAGTCGAAAGCGCCACATTTAATCAAACTTTCGACCACCCGCCGATTCACCTTTCTCAAGTCAACCCTCTTACAAAAATCGTACAAGGACCGAAACTTGCCCCCCCCTTCCCGTTCCATCAGGATGGCGTCAATAGCCGCATCGCCCACATTTTTCACCGCCGCCAGCCCGAATCGAATCTGACTTCCCACGACTGTAAAATTTCTATAACTTTCATTAATATCCGGGGGTAAAACCTCGATTCCCACCTCCCGGCATTCTGCAATATATTTTATAATTTTATCTGCATTCTGGACTTCACTGGTAAGCGAAGCGGCCATGAATTCAATCGGATAATGTGCTTTCAGAAATGTAGTTTGATAGGCGATAAGCGCATAGGCGGCGCTATGAGATTTGTTAAAACCGTATTCAGCGAATTTAGACATCAGATCGAATATCTTTTCGACCTTGGCCTGGGGGATTCGATTCTTGCGCCCCCCCTCCAAAAATTTCTCTTTCTGCATCTCCATCTCTTTGGGATCTTTTTTGGACATGGCCCGGCGGAGAATATCTGCATCTTCCAGGCTGAAATTAGCCAGGGAGCTCGCAATTCTCATCACTTGCTCTTGATACACGATCACCCCGTAAGTGTCCCTCAGTATCTCTTCCAGGGCCTTCACCTCATACCGGATGGATTCCTGCCCGTGCTTCCGCTTGATAAACTCATCCACCATCCCGCTTCGCAGAGGACCGGGCCGGTATAAAGCAACCAAGGCGATAATCTCTCTGAAATTTCCTGGTTTTAATTTGATCAACAACTCCTTCATCCCTGAGCTTTCCAGCTGAAAGATTCCGAGGGTTGAACCTGAACCCAATAAGGCAAATACCTTGGGATCATCTAACGGGATCTGAGAGAGTTCGATCTTCACTCCACGGTTCTTTTCGATGAGCTGAATGGTATGGTTGACGACGGTAAGGGTCTTCAGTCCCAGAAAATCGAATTTGACCAGCCCGATGGTTTCGACCTCCTTCATGGGGTACTGGGTCATCACCTCCCCATTCTGTCCCCGGTAGAGCGGAAGGTATTCCATCAGCGATTTATTTGAAATGACCACCCCCGCAGCATGGGTGGAAGTGTGGCGGCTCAGGCCCTCCAGTGATTTCGCAATATTGAACAGGGCTTCCATCTTGGGGTCTTTTCTGACCTCTTCCTCCAGTCGCGGTTCTTGCTTCAGGGCTTGGTCAAGAGTGATGTTCAAGGTGTTGGGAATGAGTTTTGCAATGCGGTCCACTTCTGCATAGGGGATGTCCATTACACGACCGACATCCCGGATGACCGCCTTCGCCTGCATCTTGCCGAAGGTGATGATTTGGGCGACATTTTCCTTTCCATACTTATCCATCACATATTGAATAACCTCATCCCGACCTTCCATACAAAAATCGACATCCACATCGGGCATGCTGCTCTTTCTCCCCGGATTTAAAAACCTTTCAAAGATCAAATCGTATTCAATCGGATCCAGATCCGTGATGTTCAGGGCATAGGCCACCAAGCTTCCAGCGGCTGAACCCCTTCCGGGACCGACGGGAATTCTTCGGCTTTTTGCGAAATTGATAAAATCTGCCACAATCAAAAAATATCCGGAGTACCCCATGGACTTAATGATTTTGAGTTCTTCTTCAAGGCGGATCCAGTATTGCGCGGAACGTTCCTTAACCTCGTTTTTCTCCTGAAGGGAGGCCAACCTTCTCTCCAAACCTTCTTGAGAAAGTTTCTCTAGATGACTGTCCAGGGATTCCCCGCTCGGGACGGAATATTTGGGGATATGCTTCTCTTCAAATTTTAATTCCAGGTTACATTGTTCTGCGATCTCCATCGTATTGGAGATGGCCTCCGGAATGTTCTTAAAGAGATCGGTCATCTCCTGGGGTGACCTGAAATAAAATTCATCCGACGAAAATTTCATCCGGTCACTGTCCTGGAGGATCTTTCCTGTCTGGATGCAGAGGAGAACCTCATGGGCCTTCGCATCCTTCCGGTGGAGATAATGGCAGTCATTGGTCGCAACAATGGGAAGAGAGAGTTGATGCCCAATCTCCTGGAGTCGATCATTCAAAAGCAACTGGTTTTCTACTCCGTTATTTTGGATCTCGATAAAAAACCGATGTTGATCAAATATCCTTCCATATTCCTCTGCTGACTGAAGGGCTTTCTTCATCTCCCCCCGACCGGCATGGACCGCAACCTCCCCCTTCAGGCAGCCACTGAGGGCGATCAACCCTTCATTGTATTTCGTTAGAAGTTCCTTATCCACCCTTGGCTTATAGTAAAATCCTTCGAGAAATGAGAGGCTGACCAATTTAATGAGATTGAAATAACCCGTCCGATTCTTGACCAGGAGGGTCAAATGATACGCCCCCTCTCCACCTTCTACAACCTTCTTCTCAAACCGGCTTCCCGGGGAAACAT
>JBFMAE010000138.1:0-2929 GCA_040756085.1 Thermodesulfobacteriota bacterium
TTGGGGACGGCTCGTTTAGTTGAGAGGATTTCCCAGATGAAATTGTCGAAGATTCACAGACTCAGATTCACTTCTCAGGCCTTATCAGAGAGTCGTGAGCTTATCCCGAAGTTTATCAGTTATCAATTGGGAAAAGAATTGAAGTCGCTCAAAGCATTAAGGGAAATTCCTCTTCATAATTCCAAATTTCAAAGTCCCTGCCTGCGGTAGGCAGGCAGATGCCAAAAGAATGTCAAAGTTCAAAATCAAAAGATTTTAACATTTGGGTTTTGAGCTTGATTTGAACTTTGACATTTGGCATTTATCATGCTAAACCCTACTCCATTACACTATCATTTCGAGGAATGACGATGAATTTTCAAGAATTGATCTTTTTGCTGGAACGATTCTGGGCAGATGAGGGATGTGTCATCCAACAGCCCTACGATATCGAGGTCGGTGCTGGGACGTTTAATCCTGCAACCTTCCTCAGGGTCTTAGGACCAGAACCTTGGCGGGTGGCCTATGTGGAGCCTTCTCGCCGACCTACCGATGGTCGATATGGTGAAAATCCCAATCGACTTCAACACTATTATCAATATCAGGTAATTATCAAACCTTCGCCTCTCGACATTCAAGAGATCTATCTCCAGAGTCTGAAGTCCTTCGGCATCGACCCTCTCGACCATGATATCCGCTTTGTCGAGGATGATTGGGAATCCCCAACACTCGGCGCCTGGGGGCTGGGCTGGGAGGTCTGGCTGGATGGGATGGAGATCACTCAATTCACTTATTTTCAGCAGGCAGGCGGGATCGAACTCAACCCCATTCCTGTGGAAATCACCTATGGTATTGAAAGGATCGCCATGTATCTCCAGGGCGTGGACAATGTCTTCGATCTGGAGTGGACAGAAGGGGTGAAATATGGGGATATCCATCATAAGGGAGAAGTGGAGTTTTCCAGATATAATTTCGAGGAGGCTGATGTAGAAATGCTCTTCCGGCTTTTTGAAATGTACGAAAAAGAGGCAAAGGTACTGGTCGAAAAAGGATTGATCCTTCCTGCCTATGACCATTGTTTAAAGACTTCCCACACCTTCAACCTTCTCGATGCACGGGGTGCGATCAGCGTCACCGAAAGGATAGGCTATATCCTGAGGGTGAGAACTCTGGCAAGGCTCTGTGCAGAAGGATATCTCAAACAGAGAGAAGAGATGGGTTTTCCTCTCTTAAAAAATCAATGATCAATAATCAATTAGCAATGCTCAATAACTGATGGCTACTGACAACTGACTACAGACAACCGACAGAGGACTAAGTATGAAAGAACTTCTTTTGGAGATCGGGACAGAGGAGATTCCGGCTGGGTTTATTCCGCAAGCCTTGATCGATTTGGAGACCCTCGCAAGAAAAGAATTGGAGGCGAACCGGATCGACTTCAATGGGATCAAGACACTTGGCACACCCAGACGGCTCCTCCTTCTCATCAAGTCCCTATCGGAGATGCAGAAGGATGTAGAGATAAAAAAGTTGGGTCCTGCAAAGCAGAGTGCTTTCGATGCGGGCGGAAACCCTACCAAAGCAGCCATTGGTTTTGCCAAGAGTCAATCCGTTCCCGTTGAATCCCTGACACTTGTTCAAACAGAAAAGGGAGAATATGTCTGTGCTGTGAAAAAGGAGCCCGGGAAGCCGACCGTTGAGATCCTTTCATCCCTCCTTCCCAAATGGATCGTTTCTATTCCCTTCCAGAAGTCGATGAAATGGGGAGAAGTTGCCGTCCGATTCGCCAGACCCATTCACTGGATTTTAGCTCTCTTTGGAGGAGAGGTGATTCCTTTTGAAGTGGGGAATATCCGAAGCGGAGATGTGACCTATGGCCATCGATTCATGCAACCCGGTTCTATCCGGGTGAAGGATTTTAAATCTTATCTCCAGAAGACAAGAGAGGCCTTTATCCTTGTTGACCCGGTAGAGAGGAAGAAAAAAATTGAGGAGGAGATGGTTCGAGAGGGGGCCAAGGTTTCAGGAAGGGTCGTCAGAGATGAAGAGCTGCTCAACGAGGTCAATTTTCTGGTGGAGTATCCGGTTGCCCTCTGCGGAAATTTTGACCCAGATTTTCTCTCCCTTCCCCGGGAGGTTGTGATCCATTCGATGAAGGAACATCAGAGATATTTTCCGGTGTCCGATGATCGGGGGGAACTACTTTCCCATTTTATCTTTATCAGCAACATTGCACCCAAGGACCTCAAGATGGTGGTGAAGGGAAACGAAAGAGTCCTCAAAGCAAGGCTTTCGGATGCTGCTTTCTTCTTTAAAGATGATATGAAGATTTCTCTGGAGGAAAGGGTAGAGCAACTGAAGAAGGTGATCTTCCAGGCGAAGCTGGGGACCTCCTATGAGAAGGTGATGCGTTTTAAACAGTTGGGCCTATTCATGGTCGACCGAATTGATCCGAAACTGAAAGAGACGGTGGAAAGGGCCGCCTTGTTATGTAAAGCGGATTTGGTCACCGGAATGGTCGGTGAATTTCCAAAACTTCAGGGGGTTGTAGGAAGGGAGTATGCCCGTTTGTCCGGGGAGAAACCGGAAGTCTATGAGGCGATTTATGAGCACTACCTCCCCGGCTTTGCAGGAGACCGTTTACCATCCAGCCCTGTCGGAGACATCGTCAGCATGGCTGACAAAATGGATACCATTGTGGGCTGCTTTGGCGTGGGCCTCATCCCAACCGGAACAGCCGATCCTTTTGGCCTGAGACGCCAGGCCTTGGGAATCATCCGGATCATCCTCGAGAAGGAATATTCTCTCTCCCTGGTCGAATTGATAGAAGAGAGCGGCCAGCAGTTGAAGGAGAAGATGGAGCGACCTTTTTCCGAAGTGAGGGCAGAGGTCCTCGACTTCTTCCGGATTCGCTATCAAAACTTTCTTCTGGATAAGGGGTATCTTTTTG
>JBFMAE010000139.1:0-2211 GCA_040756085.1 Thermodesulfobacteriota bacterium
GACGGACCCTTATTCTGTGGCAGAAAAGATAATGACAGAGGAGCTCACCAAACATCATTAATTGGTGATGGTGACGGTGGTCAGTGATAGTAAATTTAAATCTCTTTTTATCTTTTCCTATCACCATCACTAATCACTATCACGGTTGAGGGGGGTACTCATGAAGTCTATTGAAGCGATCCGCAGGGAATTGGAGAAGAGAAGAGCAGAAGCCCTTTTAGGTGGGGGAAATGAAAGAATCGATAAACAGCATAGGGATGGAAAACTGACTGCCCGAGAACGCATCGACCTTCTCTTTGATCCCGGAACTTTTGTTGAACTGGACCGTTTTGTCACCCATCGTTGCACCGATTTTGGAATGGAGAAGAAGAAGTTTTTTGGGGATGGCGTGGTGACGGGTTATGGAAAGATCGAAGGACGTCTGGCATATGTCTTCTCCCAGGATTTTACTGTTTTCGGTGGCGCTTTAGGAATGGCCTTCGCAGAAAAGATCTGTAAAGTGATGGACCTCGCGATGAGGACAGGAGCACCGGTGATCGGCTTAAACGATTCTGGAGGAGCCCGAATTCAGGAAGGCGTAGAGAGCCTGGCGGGTTATGCCTACATCTTTTTAAAGAATGTCCTCGCCTCCGGTGTCATCCCGCAAATCTCAGCTATCATGGGACCTTGTGCAGGGGGGGCAGTCTATTCCCCTGCCATGACTGACTTCATTATCATGACTAAAAAGACCAGTTACATGCATATCACAGGTCCCGATGTCATCAGGGCAGCCTTGGGTAAGACAGAGACTCCGGATGGAAAGCCCATCACCTCTGAACTGTTAGGTGGAGCAAGGGTCCATATGGAAAAAAGTGGGGTGGCCCATTTTGCTGGAGAGAAGGATGAGGATACGATTCGCCTCATCAAGGAGTTGCTACAATTTTTCCCCCAGAATAATCGGGAGAAGCCGCCAATCATGGAGTGTACCGATGACCCCAACCGAATGGACGAATCTTTAAAGACGGCTGTGCCGGAAGACTCCAAGAAAGCCTACGATATGAAAAAAGTGATCTTACCGACTGTGGATAATGGCTATTTCCTTGAAGTCCAGAAGGATTGGGCCAAGAACATCGTCGTCGGTTTTGCCCGTTATAACGGGATGCCCGTAGGCATTGTGGCCAATCAGCCCAATTGGTTGGCAGGATCTCTTGATCCAGATTCTTCTGTAAAGGCGGGCCGATTTGTTCGTTTCTGTGACTGTTTTAATATTCCCATTATAACCTTCGTCGATGTTCCGGGTTTTCTCCCCGGAATGGATATGGAGGAAAGGGGAATCATTCGACATGGATCTAAACTCCTCTATGCCTTTTGTGAGGCTACAGTGCCAAAGATCACCATCATTACCCGCAAAGGTTATGGAGGAGCCTATGATGTGATGTCGAGTAAACATATTCGAGGAGATATCAATTACTGTTATCCCACAGCAGAAATTGCCGTCATGGGTGCAGATGGGGCAGTCAATATCATCTTCCGAAACGAAATCAAAGAGGCGAATGATCCCAAGGAGACGCGCCAACGACTGGTCGCCGAATATCAGGAGAAATTTGCCAGCCCTTATAAGGCAGCGGAATTGGGGTATGTCGATGAGATCATCGAACCCGAGGAAACCCGTCCCAAAATTATTCAGGCTCTGGATATTTTGAAGACCAAAGTCGATACCAATCCCTGGCGAAAACACGGAAACATTCCACTCTAAAAAAAGGATTCAAGTGGTCAAGGGTTCAAGGGGTCAAGTTAAATCCTTTGAAAAAAGACACTCGAACCCATGAACCCTCGAATCCTTGAACCCTCTTAATAAATGGAGTTACTTATGTCCAAAAACATTCGAGAAGAATTTGAACGCTGGGAAAAGACGACTCTGAATAAAGTGATTTCTAAGTCCCCCGAACGGGAACCCTCTTTCAAAACCACCTCTCATATTGAGTTGAAACGTCTATACGCTCCTTTAGATGTGGCCGATATCGATTATTGCAATGACTTGGGATTCCCTGGAGAGTTCCCATTCACCCGAGGGGTGCAACCCACCATGTATCGGGGGCGTCTCTGGACCATGCGCCAGTATGCGGGATTTGCTACACCTGAGGAGACAAATAAACGTTATAAATATCTCCTGGAGCACGGCCAGACCGGTTTGAGCGTTGCCTTCGACCTCCCGACACAGATTGGCTATGA
>JBFMAE010000140.1:0-12022 GCA_040756085.1 Thermodesulfobacteriota bacterium
ATTAATACGATATTCATAAAACATTGAAGAAGGGTTCGAGGATTCGAGGGTTCACGGGTTCGAGTGTAATATCTGCCTTTACCCCTTGACCCTAGACTCCTTGACCCTAGACTCCTTGACCCCTAGAACCCTATTTATAGAGCCTCTGAAGCGTTTCCCAAAAACTTGGAAAGGATTTATCCACACAACGTTCTCCTTTAATCTTTACCCCGGGAACAACCAGTCCGGCGACAGCAAAACTCATTGCCAAACGGTGGTCATCGTATGTCTCAATTTCTGCACCATGAGGTTCTCCTCCCTCAATTTTCAGGTAATCTTTTCCTTCTTCCACCCGGATGCCCATTTTAACCAACTCTCCAGCCAGAGCTCGGATACGATCTGACTCCTTGAGGCGGAGATGACCGATGTCCTGAATCACGGTCTCTCCTTTAGCAAATGCTGCAGTCACCGCCAGTGTTGGAACTAAATCAGGCATTTTATTCATGTCAACCTCTATTCCCTGCAATTCCTTCCCCCAAACTTCTGCCCAGCCATCCCCTCGGATGACTTCGCATCCCATATTTTCAAGGATACCGAGAAAACATGTATCTCCTTGGATGGAGGTTGTGTTGAAATTTTCTACTCTCACCCTTCCACGAGTAATGGCCGCTGTTGAAAAGAAATAAGAGGCATGAGAAGCATCCCCTTCGATCCGATATTCCAGAGGGTAGTACCGCTGTCCTGCTCGCACGAAAAAAGAACGATACCTCTCCCTCTGGATTTCAACACCGAAAGCGGATATCACGTAATGTGTGATATCCACGTAAGGTTTAGAAGCTAAACTGCCCATTACCTCCACGTTCACATCTTCCTGCGCATAGGGAGCAATCATCAGGAGGGCTGATAGAAACTGGCTACTCTCTTCCCCACCGATCTTTGCCGTACCCCCTTTGAGACCTTGAGATTCTATAATCACTGGCGGGTAACCATTTCTTTCTTTGGAATAGGCGTTGATACCCAATGCCCTCAAACCATCTAACAGATCTCCGATCGGCCGATTCCTCATCCGCTCACTTCCATCCAATATCGTTCTTCCTTTCTTAAGAGCAGCCAGTGCCGTTAAAAACCTCATGGAAGTTCCTGAGTTGCCAACAAAGATTTTATCTTCTCCTGCCTTCAACTCCCCTCCCTTACCAAGAACATGTATTAAATTTCCTTCCCGGGAGATAGAAATTCCCAATTTCTCCAGACCCTGAATTGTAAATTTCGTATCTTCGCTTTTCAGGGCATTGACTAAAACAGACTCTCCTTCCGCCAGGGCAGATACAATGAGAGCTCGATGAGTGTAGCTCTTCGATCCAGGAATAGTGACTGCTGCATCACATTGGGCAAGGGGCCTTATTTCAATCATTTATTTCCTCTTCTAATGCCTGGCGAAGGTCCTCTTTGATTTGGTGGAGGTCCGGTCTCATCCCCGTCCATATTTCAAATTGAGCTGCTCCCTGATGAGCAAGCATCTCGAGTCCATCAATGACCAGGCAACCCTTTTCATCGGCCTCTCGTAGAAGTTTCGTCTGAAGAGGCCTATAGACGATGTCCATCACCGTCATCCCCTCCATTAATATTTTTTTAGGGAAAGGGCTCTCCTCAACATGTGGATGCATACCTACAGAAGTGGCGTTGATGATTACGTCTACCCCCACGCCCTCAATGGATGAGAGTGGTTGGTAAGTGCACACCAATTCCCTCGCTAAATCAACACCCTTATCTCTTGTGCGATTGGAAATGATAACCTCACAACCTCTCATTTTCAGTCCAAAACCAATGGCTCGAGATGCTCCTCCAGCTCCCAAAAGGATTACCCTTTTCCCTTCCAAATCAATCTTTTCCTCAAGGGCTTCTAAAGCCCCACGCCAATCGGTGTTATAGCCGATTAGATTTCCCTCATTATTAACAACGGTGTTCACCGCTTTTATTTTATTTGTCACTTCATCAATTCCATCAAGCAGAGGGATGATTTCTGTTTTAAAGGGTAAGGTTACGCTCATCCCCCGAATCCCCAACCCTCTAATTCCGACAATAGCTTCATTGAGGCTTTTGACTTCAAAGGCCAGATAGACAGCATTAAGCCCCATTCTTCTGAAGGCCCCATTATGAATGATTGGGCTCAGGCTGTGCCGGGCCGGATTCCCGATGATACCGTAGAGTTCTGTTTGAGCATCGATCATCTCAACCCTTCGACTCCTCGGCCTAGAGGCCAGGGCTTGCTCAGCCTGCCTGCCGCAGGCAGGGGTTGACCCTGAGCGGCGCTTCTTTATTTCGTCTGTAAAGGCGGGGCTTGGCGCCGTCGAATGGGTCAACTTCTCCCATAAATCCTTCATCTCCCAAACCGTCATCTGTCCTGGGGCCGTGGCGCGCTCCTTGCTTAGAGAGACATAGGTCCAGGATGCTCCTAATAGGGGAGCAAAAATACGGCTCATTTTCCCCTTCTCCCCCATGCAGAAGGCAATGATCTTTTGACCTCTTTCGCTTGCGTAGGGAATGAGCGATAAGATCTGAAGATTATCCTCCCAGGACTTGGCAAAGGTCACAATCTTCACAATATCAGGACCCAATTGAGTCATACGTTCATAGAGCCTTCTCAGTTTTTTTGGCGAAGGCGTTCCATGAAAATCATGGAAGGAGAGGATAACCTGTGTCTCTTTTTTATTTTCGATCAACTCCTGGAGCAATGATCTTTCGGTCCCAATCTCCATATCCACATATTCAGCACCCAGATCAATTGCCTCTTTCAGAAGCTCTAACCTCCTCCTCTCATAACCCCAATATCTGCCTCCCTCTTCTTTTCGGCGGTTGGTGATAATAAAAGGTTTCGGTCTAACTTCCACGAGCGGGGCCAGTTCTGGTTTTCTCAAATAATCCATCCGAATCTCGATGAGGTCAGCCAGTCGATTGGCTTCTTTGATGGCCTTGATGACCCTCTTCAACGTCGTCTCAGCAATGGAGATGCAGATTCTTCCTGAGGATCTATCTTTCAATAATCGTCTCCTCAATTTGGACTCCAAAGTGCCTTCCCGTTCCTTCCCTGTAGACCAGAACCTCGCTTCCCTCTTTGAGATCGACCAGTGAAACCGCTTTCCCATCGGGTTGCGTGAGCCTGATCGTTTCTGCATTCTGCAGGATGACCGAAATGTTCTGACCCCTCTCCTCAGCTTCCACCAGAGCTAATGGACGCCTTTCCACCTTTGCCCTTCCAACAATAGCAGGGTAACTTTTGCCCTCAAAATTCACGACCAGCACCCGATCTCCTGACCGGATCTCTGAAAGATATTTTGTCTGTCCATCAGCCAGACGAATATAGGAATGGATAGGACCCGCATTGACCCGGAAGGGCCTGGTGTTGACAAATGTGTTTTCCACACTCTCGGAATGAAGGAGGAAGAGGGCCTGGCTGCTGTTGCCCACTAGCATCCCTTCGCCAAGGATCATTGATGAACAGGTATCAACGCAGACCCGATCCCCCAAACCTAATGGTACAACTCGTTTTACACTGGCTGAAAAAAGTTCAAAATTCTCACCCTCTTCTTTAAGAGCATGGACGATATGCCGAACGGCATTGGGATCAGGATGGTTGATCACGATCCCATCCACACCTTTCTCGAGAACACAAAGGGCTGTACGGCCTTCCCGAAGATCACCGATCTCAACGAAGAGGTTATGAGTCCTACTCAATAAATTCTCTAATGGGATGATCTTCCAATCTCCATCTTTGACAACGACTTTCTTTGAAAGGCTCAATGTAACAATCTCCTCTTCGTCCTTCTTCTCCCGGATCGCTTTCTCCACCACATCGCGGCCCAGCATCAAATCGCCATCCTCAGCGATAGTGGGAATGACTCCCATCTTTCTCACTTCCGCTTTCATCCCGGCCGGGATCCAGAGGGCATCCGCACCGCTCTCAACAGCAGCCAGGGCGATCTCCTGATTCCAGGGAATCGATTTTACCCAAACCTTTTTCATCTCTTCTCCTCCAAACCCTTCAGACCCTCCTCGACCGTGGAGCCATTGTGGACGATCTTAGAAATGGCCTGAACGATCTTCGCCGGATCCTTATGCTGGAAAACGTTTCTGCCAATGGAAACTCCGGCTCCTCCTGCTTCCATCGCTCCCTTCACCATCTTTAGGACATCCTTATCAGTTTCCATTTTTTCCCCGCCAGCAATGACCACGGGAACAGGACAACCCTCTACCACTTCCCTGAAACTCTCTGCCGAACCTGTATAGGGGACCTTTATGATATCTGCTCCCAATTCCGCTCCTACCCGAGCTGCATGTTTTACCACTTTCACATCATACTCATTCCCCACTTTAGGGCCCCTCGTGTACATCATGGCTAAAAGTGGCATTCCCCATTCCATGGCCACTTTAGCTACCATCCCAAAATCTTTTAGCATAGACTTTTCATCCTCGGCTCCAAGGTTCACATGGACAGAAACCGCATCCGCTCCTAACTTGATCGCCTCTTCCACAGTACATACCATCATTTTGGAGTTCGGATCAGGGGCCATTCGGGTGCTAGCAGAGAGGTGAATGATCAGGGCCACATCCTTCCCATTCCTCTTAAAGTTAGCCTCTACCAATCCTTTGTGAATAACGATGGCATTAGCTCCGCTTTTTCCTACCGCGTTGATTGTCTCCCGCATGTCGATCAACCCGGATATCGGCCCTATCGTCACCCCGTGATCCATAGGTATGATCACCGTCTTGCCAGAATTGCGGTCCGTGATGCGCTCCAGACGAATCCTTTTTCCAATCATGATCCTCTAACCTCCTTTTTCGGGATAAAAAAAGCCGTGAGAAGAATTTTCCCACGGCTCAAAATAAAAAGGCCGTGGGTAGCATCTGATCTACCCACGGCCTGAACTGTTACAACTATTTTTTAATGATCAGCCAATGGCAGTGGGTAGACTTGGGCATAATAAAAGAACCAGTAAAAGTTATACCCACTGCTAAAGTTAAAAATGCGAAGCTGATCCATCTTCAACCTTCTAAATTTTGTTCTTATATAACAGAACTCAGATTTTATGTCAAGAAAAAAATTTTTGATTCAGGTAATCCCCCCAGTTATGAGTGGGTAAGAGCGTAACTGAGGAACAACAATCTGCCCATCTTTTGATTTGTATTTTTATGGTCTTTTGGTATTATATGATGAAAATTAGAAACCTCTTCCCCCTTCAATAAATAAGAGATTGGAGGAATTTCACAGTCCGTGAAACACAGACACGAAAACATATGTTTAAATTGAATCTACAGAATAAATTTATCATTGCGGTAAGTTCCCTATTGATCATTGTAATTTTTATTGGTTCTTTCATGGTTATCAGGGACAAGAAAAAGGATCTATACAAGAGCCTTCTCGAAAATGGTCTTTTGTTCGCTCAATTCACCACCAGGGAAATCTTTGATAACTACTGGACTTATTACAGCTATGAGGGAGATTTTGAGTTTGAGCAATTTAAAAAGTTGACCCAAAGTCTCATCAACCTTAACAGAAATGTCATCAGGTTAGGCGTGATAGACACCCATGGATATATCCTCTTTGATTCAAAGGAATTGACAGAGGGTAAATATAGAGGTGAAAAGAGAATACCTCAGGATAAAAATCTTTTATGGTTAGCGGCTGAGGCGAAATTGAATCATCTGGAAACCAGGCTTGAGGATGGTGAGAGGGTGATCGAGATCATCAATCCCAAGATAGAGGATCAGGGTGTCCATCTCCTCTCGGTCTATTACTATATCTCCTTCAGGGAGATGGATAAAAAGGTGAGGAACATAACCCTGATCATTTTGGTCTTGGCCGTCGGGGCCTTCGCTCTTGGTATATTTATTGCTATCCTTCTTGCCAGATATATCACCCACCCTCTTTCGAAATTAAATATAGCCGCTAAAAGGATGGGAAAGGGGGATTTTGATCAGGAAGTAGAGGTAAAAAGCAGCGATGAAATAGGGGAACTCTGTCAGGTCTTTAACCAGATGGCCAAGCAGGTTAAGACCTTAACAAATACGGTGGTCAAAAGCGAAAAATTCAGGACGTTGAGTAAAATGTCTACTATATTGATCCATGACCTAAAGACGTGGGCCAGTCGGCTTTCATTCATTTCTCAAAATATGAGGTCAAGGATAGACAATCCCCAATTTATGGGAGAATCCCTCGATGCCATCGATGATACATTGTGCAGGATGGAAAGATTGGCAACCAAATTATCAAGTATGTCTCAAAAATCGGAGATGAAGATTGAGCCCAATGATCTAAACATGATAGTGAGGGAAGCGATTGAAGACCTCAATATTAAGTCGTTAAAGAAGGTAAAGTTGGTTGAGGAGTATGCAAACTTGCCAGAGGTCCTTTTCGATTGGTTCAATATGAAGAAGCTAATTTATAATATCGCCCTCAACGGTCTGGAATCGATGCCGGAGGGGGGGAAGTTAATGTTTAAGACTCGAGCCACAGAGGATGAGGCGATCGTTGAGATCAGTGACACTGGAGGCGGTATTCCAATGGAATATATCCGAAGGCATCTGTTTAAACCCTTCATGACCACGAAAGAGAAGGGGATGGGGCTGGGGCTTTATTTCTGTAAAGAGGTCATCGATGCCCATGGAGGGAAGATCGAAGTTGAAAGCCAAATGGATAAAGGATCAACCTTTACAATAAAGATACCCCTCAGGAGGTTAGAGAACGGAGATAGAAGGGATGATAAGAATGAATAAAGAGAGAATATTGATCGTGGAAGACGATGAATACTTACGGAGACAGATCCTCTGGACCCTGACCGATTTCTATCAGGTCTTTGAGGCCGCTGAAAAGAAGAGTGCCCAGGAGATTCTGGATAAAGAGTATATCCATTTATTATTATTGGATTTATGTCTTCCTCCCCAACATAGGGTTGAGGAAGGGATGGAGATCCTGATGAATGTCAGGGATACGAAACCGGAGATGAAAGTAATCATCATCACGGCCAAGACGGATAAGGATCTTTCATTAAAGGCGGTAGACTTGGGGGCCTACGATTACTTCACCAAGCCTTTTGATCTGAATGAGTTGAAGATCACCATTAAAAGGGCCTTAAAGCTCCAGAGTATGGAGCAAGAGAATCGTTACCTGAAGGAGAAGTTGGAAGATAGATACAGATTTGAAAACATCATATACGGGAGTAAGAAGATGGAAGTACTCATGGAAATGGTTAGGAAAGTAGCCTCCAGTTCAGCAACGGTATTAATCAGAGGCGAAAGCGGCACGGGGAAAGAGCAGATCGCGAATGCGATTCATTTCAATAGCGACCGAAGGCATGAACCCTTTATTAAGATCAATTGTGCCGCCCTTCCTGAAAACCTATTGGAGACAGAGCTTTTCGGGCACGAAAAGGGGGCCTTTACAGGGGCTATCTCGAGGAGACAGGGGAGATTTGAGTTGGTCAAAGAGGGAACGATCTTCTTAGATGAGGTGGGTGACCTAAGTCCTAACTTACAGATAAAGCTATCCAGGGTGTTACAGGAGAAGGAGTTTGAGAGGGTAGGGGGGACAACCACGATTAAGACGGATTTCCGGCTGATTGCGGCCACTAATCAAGATCTGGAAAAGAAGATTGCCAATGGTGCCTTTAGAGAGGAACTCTATTATCGAATAAATGTGATGCCGATATTTATACCTCCTCTTAGGGAGAGAAAAGAGGACATCCCCCTCCTGGTGGGCCATTTTTTAAAAAAATATAATAAGAGACATTATCGAAATGTGAGGACATTAACTGGAGAGGCGATGAATCTGTTGGTCAATTATGATTGGAGGGGGAATGTGAGGGAGTTGGAAAATGTGATCGAGTCAAGCATCATCTTTGCTTCAGGGGACATCCTTGATATGGAAGATCTGATGAAAGGTGGTTTTTTCAGGAAAATGGATGCCGATAGAGTGATCTCCGGGAAGGGGAAAGAATTGCACTCTGCTTCAGGCGAAAATAACGAAAAAAGTGTCCGCAATGAGACCACCGAGAGATTGAACTGTATCTGCCTGTATATCAACCAGATCGTCCAAGACATTGAAGTCTTAAGGGATTTCAAATTAGGGGATCTGATGCCGCAAATAGAAAAAGAGCTCATAAGGGCCACTTTAAAAAAGATGGGAGGTAACCTATCTCATACCAGCCAAGTACTGGATATGACCCGTAAAACCCTAAGGAAGAAGATGGCCGAGTACAATCTCAGTAGAGGGAATTTATGGGAAAGAGAAATATGATCCTTAGAATCCTTCTGGTTTTTACTCTTTTTCTTCCTCTCTTTCTCTTCACGGCAGCAAAAACTAAGGCTGAATCTGTTCTCGAAAGGGTAAAGACAAGAGGAAAGCTAATTGCAGGTGTGAGGTATGACTTCGAACCCATGGGATACAAAGATGAAAAGGGGAGGGTTGTAGGTTTTGATGTGGAGATCATGAAATATTTCGCAGAAAAAATGAAGGTAGAACTGGAGCTGCAACCCGTAACGGCACAAAATCGGATCTATATGCTATCAACAGATAGAGTTGATATTGTAGCTGCTGGCATGACCCATCAGAAGAAGAGGGATAGATTGATCGATTTTAGCATCACCTATTTTATGAGTGGGCAGACACTCCTGGTTAAAAAAGGAAGCGGTATCAAAAGTTATCATGATCTTGCGGACAAGGTGGTCACTGTCGTCCAAGGGACAACCGGGGAAAGGAATATAAAGCAGGTCCAACCAAAGGCGAAATTGCTTACCTTTAAATTATATCCCCAGGCCTTATTGGCCCTGAAACTGGGGAAGGCCATCGCCCTCACTACCGATAATACCTACTGTATAACCCAGGCCAGGAAAAATCCTGAATTGGAAGTAGTAGGCGGACTCTTCTCCCAAGAGCCCTACGGCCTGGGAGTCAGAGAGAATGACTCCAAATGGCGGGATTGGGTCAACTTCACCCTCCAGGAGATGTGGAAGGACGGGAGCTATAAGAGAATCTTTAGAAAGATTTTCGGGACGAATCCAGATTTTCAAATTGAGGTCTGGCCTGACTGAATGGATACAAAATACCCAATTGTAGGATACTTAATAACCAGAATTGGGTTAAAAGTAAACACTTTCTTTTCCCTTCGCCACTGCATGAAAAGATCAATTATCATTTAAATTCCTCTAAATTCCTCATTTCTGCCTGATTGGTCAATATGTTTCTTTCTAAAATATCTAAATTCTTAGTAACTTAAAGATCGACCTCGCCATTTCAAATCAATCATTTCATTAAGTGGCACAATTCTTGATTTAATCCCCCTTTGAAAAAAGGGGTTAAGAGGGATTATAAAAATTATCTTCTAACTTGAAGATGTGCAAGGAGATCATGTGATGGCAGATAAAAGAAATAGAATCAATCCCCTTGATGTGGCGATGAAACAAGTGGACATCGCAGCTGAACGGTTGAAGTTGGATCCTGGTATCTGTGAAAAGATAAAGCAGACGAAGCGGGAACTCATTGTCCATTTTCCTGTCAAGATGGATGATGGAAGCGTTAGGATTTTTACGGGGTATAGGGTTCAGCACAATATGACCCGAGGCCCAGGAAAGGGAGGGATCCGTTATCACCCGGATGTCGACTTGGATGAAGTGAGGGCCCTGGCCATGTGGATGACCTGGAAGGCTGCTGTAGTCAATATTCCCTTTGGAGGGGCAAAAGGAGGCGTTCAGTGCGATCCGAAGCGCATGTCACTCCAGGAGCTTGAGAATATGACCCGGCGCTTTACATGGGAAATCGCGATGATGATCGGTCCAGATCAAGACATCCCTGCCCCTGATGTTTATACGAATCCGCAGGTCATGGCGTGGATCATGGATACTTACAGCATACTAAAAGGATACTCTGTCCATGGCGTTGTGACAGGGAAACCGCTTGAACTGGGGGGATCGTTGGGAAGATTTGAAGCCACAGGAAAGGGCGTTTTTGTCACAGCCCTGGAGGCGACTCGACACCTAAATATCCCGATGGAAAAGGCTCGCATCGTTGTCCAGGGGTGTGGGAATGTGGGTGGCATTGCAGCTCAATATTTTGACAGGGCAGGAGCTAAGGTGATAGCGATCAGTGACTCGAGAGGGGGCGTCTATAATAAGAAAGGATTGAATATTTCAGCTGTATTGGATTGCAAGAAGAGATACTCCTGTTTCATCACTCCAGAGGCAAAGGTTGGAGAAGAAATTACGAATGAGGAACTATTGGAGCTCGATTGCGATATCCTTGTCCCTTCTGCCTTAGAGAACCAGATCACCCATAAGAATGCCTCGAGGATAAGAGCCAACATTATTGCTGAGGGTGCCAATGGCCCCACCACACCGGAGGCAGATGAGATTCTTCATGACCGGGATATTTTTGTCGTTCCTGATATACTCGCAAATGCAGGAGGTGTTACGGTCTCCTATTTCGAGTGGGTTCAGAACCTTCAAGAATTGTTATGGAGTGAGGAGGAGATTTCAGAACGATTGACAAGAATTTTGAGGCGAGCCTTTGCAGAGGTGCTTATCATCTCTCAAAGGGAGAAGGTCGATATGAGAACAGCGGCCTTGATGCTTGGCATTGGAAGGGTAGCTGAAGCCACAAAGTTGAGGGGGATATATCCATAAATAAAGGATGACTGTAAGGATTAACAAGTAATTTTATAATTCCCATTTTACAAGGAGGTAAGACAATGAAAAAGATAGGGGTATTGGGATGGATTCTTATTGGATTTGTTGTCGGTATCATTGTGGGCGCCATCGTCGGCAAACCCATCACAGTAATCAAACCCCTTGGAACACTATTCATCAATCTCCTTAAAATGTTGATTATCCCATTGATCTTCTCTACCTTAGCTGCAGGGGTCTCCACCTTTACAGGGGAGAAATTAGGAAGGATGATTGGAAAGACCTTCTTCTGGTACTATCTTACTGGCATCATTGCCATGATCGTTGCTCTCATCATTGCAGGGATCAGTGGTGCTGGGATAGGATTTCCCGTCGGTGAATTGAAGAAGGTGGAGATCAAGCCGATGCCCAGCTTGGTCGATGTAGGGCTTGCCATCATTCCAACCAATCCCATTGAATCCCTTGCGAAGGGGGATGTCCTTCCCATCATCTTCTTTGCCATTGTCTTGGGGATGTCTATTGCCGCTGCAGGAAAAGTGGCAGAACCTTTAAAGAATTTTTTAGAATCTGTCGCTGAGGCGATGTATAAATTGGTAGGTTATGTTCTCTGGTATGGGCCGATCGGCGTATTTGCTCTGATGGCGGTGAATGTGGGGACCTATGGGCTCTCAATTTTAAAACCTTATGCCCTGCTCATCTTCCTTGTCTACCTCGCCAATGCCATTCAGTTTTTTGGGGTTTATCCGGCCTTGATGAGATTCATGGGGATAAGACCTTATCATTATCTCAACAAGATTAAGCCCTCTCCCATCTTTGCCTTCACCACCTGCAGCAGTTCTGCCACACTTCCTGTGACCATGGAGGTATGCAAGGAGGCCGGAATACCGGACAGGACATGCGGTTTTGTTCTCCCCCTGGGGGCCACGGTCAATATGGATGGAACAGGAATGTATCAGGCGATCAGTGCGGTCTTCCTGGCCAATGCCTTTGGAATTGAACTCACCCTGTACCACTATGTGATGATCGCAATAATAGCACTTCTTGCTTCCATTGGAACAGCAGGAGTTCCTGGAGCTGGGTTGATCATGCTCAGTATGGTATTAGGAGCGATTGGGGTTCCCATCGAGGGAATTGCTATCATTGCAGGGGTGGATCGGATCATGGATATGTCTCGAACAGCCGTCAATGTCACTGACGATGCGGTTGCAACTGTGGTTATCGGAAAGACAGAGGGAGATAAACTGCCTGACGATCTATTGGTCGGTAAAGCTATTGGGTAACGATTGGAGCCCTCCTTTACCTCTTGAGGTGAAGGAGGGTCTTTTTATGGGTAAGAGGAAAATGCCTGAGAAAATCATCGGTATCCTTGGAG
>JBFMAE010000141.1:0-5675 GCA_040756085.1 Thermodesulfobacteriota bacterium
AATATTACTTCCCCTTGACAATTACTAAAATTCTGGCTATTTTATAGCCAAAATGCGATATGAGATTATCCTTTCACCAGAGGCTGTTGAAGACCTTAAGCGATTAAGTGCCCATATTCGGGCGAAGGTCAAAGATCTAATGGAAGTTCATTTAAGACATGAACCTACAAAAACAAGTAAAAGCCGGATTAAGAGGTTACAAGGATTGACGCATCCACAATATAGGTTAAGAATAGATGAAATTAGGGTATTTTATGATGTAAAAGAAGGTAGAGTAGAAATACTTGCCATCATTTCAAAATCCGAAGCCAAGGAATGGCTTGAAAAAGTAGGAGAAAAAATATGAAGAAAGTAGCTTTATCAGAAGTAAAGGATGATCTTTCAAGATATTTGCGTCTTGCAGAAAAGGAGGAAGTTGTTATCACACGTCATGGAAAACCAGCTGGGGTATTGATAGGGTTTGAGACAGAAGATGACTGGTTCGATTATCGTTTGGAGAATGACCCCAGGTTTCTTAATAGAATTGAGAATGCCAGAAAAAGCTTGAAGTTAGGTAAAGGTATTAAATTAGAAGAAATATAGGATTACCTAACCAATCGAGCGGTCGTTCACTCGTCTGAATGCCTAAGGGCCGCATCCTAGTGCCCGCCGCTCAGCGCCGAGCGTTAGGCGTTATTGAGAGGCATCGATATGAATAAGAAAAATAACTTGCATGCGTGTGCTATTTGCGGAAAGACCTTCCCCAGACGAGACCTTGTCCCAGGCGCAGCCGTTCGAGATGTCGTCGCAAAAGAGATTGTCCACGATCATCCCAACTGGTCATCGGAGAGTTTTATCTGTCAACCTGACTTGATGAAATACCGAACGAAGTACGTTCATTTCCTGCTCGAGTCTGAGAAGGGAGAACTTACCACCCTTGAGCAGGAGGTTCTTCATAGCATTCGGGAGCACGAACTCCTCGCAAAGAATGTCGACGCAGAGTTCGAGCAAAAGTGGTCCTTTAGCGAGAGGTTGGCAGATCGAATCGCGACATTTGGTGGAAGTTGGACGTTTCTCATATGCTTCGGCGCTTTTCTCGCTCTATGGATCGGAATGAACGCGGTTGTACTTGTTTTGCGTCCCCCGGACCCGTATCCCTTTATCCTCCTAAACCTTATTCTGTCTTGTCTGGCTGCAATCCAAGCGCCAATCATCATGATGAGTCAGAATCGCCAAGAGGCAAAGGATCGCCTTCGCTCGCAGCATGACTACCAAGTGAACCTCAAGGCGGAACTCGAAATTCGGCATCTTCATGATAAGATCGATCACCTCCTTTCGCATCAGTGGGATCGCCTGGCCCAGATCCAAGAGATTCAACTCGATCTGTTATCAGAGATTGGCAGGAGAGGATAACGCCTAACACTTATAAGGCCTCCGATGTCAAGAGGAAAAAGTAGTCCAAGATGAAAAAGTAAGAGATTTTCGTTTTAATAGACAAAGGCACTTTTGCCATTTGTCAGTCATTCCAACTTGATTTCTAAGGGGGTACGAGAACAAGTCCTGCACCAAACAAGGCGGTAGAGAGGGACGCCGCCAGAAGAAGCGCGCCCCTCACCTTGATCGTTGAGTCTGTAGAAAAAGTCATTTTTCATAAAATTGGTATCAATAAAATCAAATACTTACGAACTGGAAAATAGCTAAAATCGGGCTTTTTCTGCAGACTCGTTAGGCAGCATATCTTGCTAACAATATTGTAGGATAAGTAACCCATAATACCCATATTTGAACAATATCCCTTATTGAAGGAGAGAATTCCTTATGTCCAACTGGGGGAGTTCCCAACGCCTATAAAGCATCTGAGATATTTAGGAAAAGAAATTGGGAGTGATTATTTGTATCTAAAGGATGATGGCTTAAGCGGCCAGATATATGGGGGAAATAAAATACGCAAGTTGGAGTTCCTTCTAGGCGATGCCCTTCGTAAGGGGGCGAAAGAGGTCCTTACTTTTGGTTTTGCCGGATCAAACCATGCCCTCGCTACAGCGGTCTATGCACAGAAACTTGGTCTGAAGAGCATATCGATACTATTGGCCCAGCCAAATGCCCAGTATGTTCGTCGTAGCCTACTGTTGAGCCATGTTTGCGGTGATGAGATGCATCATTTTAAGAAGGAGATGGCAGCCTATATTCCAACGACCATTATGCTCATTCGGAAAAAACTGAAACAGGGCAAATTTCCTTACGTCATAGGTCCCGGTGGATCATCTCCATTAGGTACAATCGGATACGTAAATGCCGGATTTGAACTGAGAGAGCAAGTTGCAAGCGGATTAGTGCCTGAACCTGATAAGGTTTTTGTCGCTTTAGGCACCTTGGGAACTGCCGTAGGTCTAACGATCGGTCTTCAGGCTGCCGGACTCAAGACTCGTGTCGTTTCTGTGCGTGTCGCTGACGTGAAATATGCAAATAAAGAAAAATTTGTTAAGCTTTTTGAAAAAACACTGGCCTTGATTCTTTCATTGGATTCTTCTTTCCCACGCGTGGAAATAGCCGATGAAGAGGTTGATATCAGACAAGATTTTTTTGGAGGACAATATGCGCGTTTTACAGAGCAAGGGATGGCGGCGGTAAAACTTTTGGCAAAGTCGGAAGGAATCCGGCTGGACGGCACTTATACCGCTAAAGCGATGGCAGCTCTTGTTGATCAAGTTAAGGGTAATGGTCCAAGAAATGAGGTAATTCTATTTTGGAACACATATAACGCAAAAGACTTCTCTGATGCCATAAAGGGGATCAATTATCATCAGTTGCCGCAGTCTTTCCATCAGTACTTTGATGAAGACGTGCAACCACTGGATAAGGGGTATTTTGAATGATGCCAAAAATAGGGACGGCAACCATTTTAAAGAGCCCTGGATTCAACCATTAAGTGCAACACCCGGCCTTGAAGACTTCCGCCGGAGTTTTAAATCCGAGACATTTTCTCGGACGGTTATTGAGCCAGTATTCGGAATAGCTTCTAAAACAGCAAGGTAAGCCGTCGCAAACGCCTCCCTCACTGGCTTGATATCTGTGCATGTGTGATCCTCTAAAGGAGCAGATTTTTGTATCGTTTTTGCATTATTTAAATATCTCAATGCTTCTCTCATCTTTTTTGTAATTCCCCTCTATTCTTAAAGAATTTACTTCCATCGCCGTCGGTCATCTTACGATTTAATTGTATTTGAAAAATATAAGGCTGTCAAATTTAAAAACCCTTCTAAACCGTGAAGGAAAAAGCTTGTTCGATGCCATCAATGGCATGGCTATAGCTATATTCCTTTTCCCCTTTTCCTTCTCCTCCAGCCTTCCAGTCTCTTTTTGATCTCCCTCTCAAATCCCTAATTGCTCGGATGATAGTATGTTTTTACATCTCTATATTTGTAATCTCTCTTCCACCTGCTTTTTCCACTTTTGCATTTCCTTCATTTGTGTTTCAAGATCGGTGAGCCGTTTATCAAGTTCAACAAAAGATATTTTGATAAGAGAACGAGTTTCTAAATGCTGACGTTCGCTTTCCCTCTCTATTATCCCAAGTCTATCTATAATTCCTGCATGGCCTTCCGCCAAAAGTTTGATTTGATCAATCAATCCCTCACTGATAATGTGAAATTGTTCAACAACTCTCTTTTCGAGGGTTTTAAATTTTTCATCCTGTCGCTTTTCAAAGCCTTTAAATAATTGTTCTAAATCTCTTTTGGTTAATCCTTTTTCAGCCATTTTTTCACCTTTACAAATTGAAGAATGATGTAATACCTATCAGAAATTGAGTTTCATGTCAAAGCCAATTATTTTTTCACGCTTTTATTTCTCCTCCAACCTTCCAGTCTCTTTTTGATCTCTTTCTCTAATCCCTGATCGGAAGGACGATAGTAGATTCGGCCTTTGAGGTTTTCCGGAAGATATTCCTCTTCAACAAAGTGGTCTGGATAATCATGCGGGTACTTATAACCTTTCCCATATCCCAGATCCTTCATCAATGTAGTGGGGGCATTTCGGATATGAAGGGGAACAGGCATATTCTCAAGCTCCCGAACATCTTTCTGAACCCCCTGAAATGCGGTATAAAGGGCATTCGACTTTGGAGCAGTGGCAAGGTAGACAGTCGCCTGGGCAAGAGCCAGATCCCCTTCGGGCAGGCCGATGAAGTGTAAGGCCTCCATTGCCGCAACCGCCACCTGTAATGCCTGGGGATCTGCATTTCCCACATCCTCTGAGGCAAACCGGATCATCCGCCGTGCGATGTAGAGAGGATCCTCTCCAGCCTCCAGCATCCTTCCGAGCCAATAAAGGGCTGCATCTGGATCGCTTCCTCTCAGGCTCTTGTGAAAAGCGGAGATGAGATTATAATGTTCCTCGCCCGACTTATCGTAAAGAAAGGCTTTTCTCTGGAGGACCTCCTCCAGATCTCCCTTCTTGATATGGCGAAAGCCTTTCGTATCCGGAGAAGTGGTGAGGACGATCATTTCCAGGGTATTCAGCCCCACCCTTCCATCTCCATTGGCCATCCGGCAGATCCCTTTGATTACCTCCGGTTCGATCACCGTCGGGTATTTTCCCAGCCCCCTCTCCTTGTCGGTAAGACCCCGTTTCAAGATCATCTCAATCTCGTCTTCGGTTAGGGGATGGAGGGTGAAGACCTTGGTACGGGAGAGCAGGGGAGAGATCACTTCGAAAGATGGATTTTCTGTGGTCGCACCGATGAGGATGATCGTTCCCTTCTCCACATGGGGGAGGAAGGCATCCTGCTGAGCTTTGTTGAACCGATGAATCTCATCCACAAAAAGGATTGTCCTCCTCTTCTGATACTTCCATTCCTCATTGGCCTCATGGATCACCTCCTTGATCTCTTTTACGCCGGAGAGGACAGCGCTGAAGGCGATGAATTGGGCACCGGTGGTCGAGGCGATGATCATCGCTAAGGTGGTTTTGCCAGACCCGGGAGGCCCCCATAAAATCATCGAGGGAAGGTGATCGGATTCAATCGCCTGACGGAGAATTCTTCCCTGACCCAGAAGATGATCCTGGCCGACGAACTCCTCCAAGACCCTTGGCCTTATCCGGTCGGCAAGGGGAGCTTCTCTCTCCAACAGTTCCCTCCCCTTCTTCTCGAAAAGATCAGCCTGTTTTTTCAACAAGCCCACCCCTCTTTATGGGATTAAGGAATTGAGATTAGGGGTTAGCTAATCTCCAATCCCCAACACCTAACCCCACGTTTTTGTATTAAGCTCTTGGATAACTTCAAGCATCTCCTGGTGAATCAAACCGTTGGAAGCAAGGATCTCTTCAGAATAGATGTTGAAGGGCCGACCTTGAAAATCGGTCACTCTTCCTCCTGCTTCGGTCACCATCAGGCTTCCTGCAGCCACATCCCAGGGGTGGAGTTTCAATTCCCAGAATCCATCAAAACGGCCAGCTGCCAGATAGCAGAGATCAATGGCTGCAGAACCTGGCCTGCGGATGGCAAAACTCCTGGCGATGAACTGGCGAAAATAACGGAGATAAAAATCGGTATGTTCTCGCACATCGTAGGGAAAACCGGTAGAAAGAAAACTCCGGTTCAGATCACCGACTCGAGAAACAGAAAGCCGATTTCCGTTGAGATAGGCCCCCCCTCCTCTTTCAGCAACGAAAAGTTCATCGAGGATGGGATTATA
>JBFMAE010000142.1:0-8190 GCA_040756085.1 Thermodesulfobacteriota bacterium
AATATAGCCAAGATACAGGCGCAGGCGAACCACTCTGACCGAGGTAAGAGGGGTCTTGAACCCTATTAGGGCAAGGTTTTCATAGAACTTCATTGGTCAGTCCAACCATTGGGAAAGGGAGATGGCTGGAGAGAAGAGACTGGCTCGAACAAGAAATATTGGATTTATGGCACATATCGATGCCGGGAAGACCACTGTCACCGAGAGGGTCCTCTTCTACACAAAGAAGATTCACCGAATGGGTGAGGTCCATGAGGGGACCGCGGTCATGGACTGGATGCCTCAGGAACAGGAGAGGGGGATCACCATTACCTCTGCGGTCACAACGGTCGAATGGAAAGGAAACATCATTCATATCATCGACACGCCGGGTCATGTGGACTTTACCATTGAGGTGGAACGTTCGCTGCGGGTATTGGATGGGGTTATTGCAATTTTCTGTGCCGTGGGTGGGGTGGAACCTCAGTCAGAGACGGTATGGCATCAGGCGGATAAGTATGGAGTTCCCAAATTGGCCTTTATCAATAAGATGGACCGAATCGGCGCAGATTTCTTCGCAACGGTGAAGATGATTGTTGAGCGCCTGGGGGCCAATCCTCTGATCACCCAGATTCCCATCGGGATGGAGGATCGTTTTATCGGAGTCATTGATCTGATTCGGATGACCGGAATCGCATGGGATGAACACAGCCTGGGAGTTGACTTCAAAGAAATTTCTATTCCCAAGAAGTTGAAGGAGGAAGCGGTCCTTTATCGATCGAAGTTGATTGAATCTCTTGCCGAACTGGATGACCATTTGATGGAAAAGTATCTCAACGGAGAAGAGATCTCAGAATCTGAAATAAAATCAGCCTTGAGGGAGGCGACCGTTTCTATGAAGGCCGTGCCGGTCCTCTGTGGTGCAGCCCTGAGAAACCAGGGGATTCAGCCCCTGATCGATGCCATTGTGGATTACCTTCCCTCTCCGGTCGATGTCCCACCGGTGGAGGGAAAGAATCCCGTAACAGGAGAAGAGGTAAGAAGGATAGCTAAGGATGAAGAGCTATTCACTGCCTTAGCCTTCAAGGTGATGATGGATGAGGGGAGGAAACTGGTCTATCTCCGGATTTATTCAGGTGTGCTCAAGGTTGGGAGGGAAGTTTATAACCCGCGTTTGAAGAAAGGAGAGAAAATTTCGAGAATCTTTCAGATGCATGCCCGCCATCGCATCCGGGTCGAAGAGGCGAAGACCGGGGAGATTGTGGCCGTCATGGGGTTGAAAGAGACCACCACCGGAGACACACTCTGCGACCGCAACCATCCCGTTCTCCTGGAGCCCATCGAATTTTATAAGCCTGTGATGTCGGTGGCGGTGGAGCCGAAGACAAACCGGGATCAGGAAAAGCTGGTCGAATCCCTCGAAAAATTGAGTGAAGAGGATCCTACCTTCCAGGTTAAGTTAGATGAGGATACTGGCCAGACGATCATCTCCGGGATGGGTGAATTGCATATCGATGTTCTGGTCAACCGACTCCTTATAGAATATCATCTCGAGGTGAATGTCGGGAAGCCCCAGGTTGTCTATCGGGAGACCGTGGAGAAGGAGATAGAGGTTTCGGCAAAATTTTTGAAAGAGATGGAAGAGGTTAGGCATTTTGCAGAGGTCTTTCTGAGAATCTCACCCAATGGCCGGGGAAGTGGAATTGAATTTCGTTCTGAGGTACCGGAGGGAACCTTGTCCCAGGAAGATTTTTTTTCTGTCGAAGAAGGAATCAGGGAGGGTTCCACCGTGGGGGTGATCATGGGCTATCCGTTGACCGATCTTCGTGTCACACTGTTGAAAGCCAATGTGGACCCAGATTATCCATCCTCTCTCGCCCTGAAGGTCGCCTCCTCCAATGCATTGAGGGAAGGTTGCCGGAAGGCTCAGCCGGTATTATTAGAGCCGATGATGGAGGTGAATATCATCGTTCCGGAAGAGTTCATGGGAGATGTGGTCGGTGATTTGAAAGCAAGAAAGAGTTCAGTGGAGGCCATCAACCCGAAGGGAAAGGTCACTCTGATCAGAGCCATCTCTCCTCTGACCCGAATGTTTGGTTACTCCACTGACCTGAGATCCCTCACCCAGGGACGGGGAACCTTTTCAATGCAATTCTCACGATATGACAAAGTGATCAGTTAAAATAGATACGAATAGCCCGAATGACAGCGAATGACACGAATAGGTTTTTTTCGTGAAATTCGTTTGCAGTGATCATTTTGGGGTGGATTGAATATGAAAGAAGAGGTTCTTCAACTTCTGAGAGAGCACCCTTCGGGCTTTCTTTCAGGGGAAGAGATCAGCCGACGACTGAAGGTGACCCGAACAGCCGTTTGTAAAAGGGTGAAGCGACTGAGAAACCTGGGCTATGAGATTGAGGCTTCAACAAGATCGGGATACCGTCTGCTTCGATCCCCGGACCTCCTCACCCCATCAGAAATCAAACCCATCCTGAGGACGAAATGTATGGGAAAGGCAATCCACCATTTCCACACCATTGATTCCACCAATGTGAAGGCCTACCAATTAGCTCTCAATGGTGCAGGGGAAGGGGAGGTGGTGATCGCGGAATCTCAGGAGCAGGGGAGAGGGAGGCTAGGAAGGCACTGGTTCTCTCCCCCTTTTTTAAACCTTTATCTTTCCGTTATCCTCCGGCCCGACATCCCTCCCCATCAGGCTCCCCTCATTACCCTGGTGGCGGCTGTGGCGACAGCAGATGCCATCGAAAAAATTTCCGGCCTCCATCCGTTGATCAAGTGGCCCAATGATATTCTCCTGGGAGGTCGCAAGGTGGCTGGGCTTCTTAACGAGATCCATTCGGAGGTGGACCGCATCCATTTCGTGATCCTGGGCATTGGCGTTAACCTCAATATGGATGGTAAGACGTTTCCCAGGGAGATTCGGGCGTTGGCTACCTCTTTAAAGAAAGAGATGGGGCAGGCGATTTCGAGGAAGGCCTTTGTCCAATCCCTTTTAGAGGGACTGGAAAGGTGGTACGGGATTTTTTTGAAAGAAGGTGGCCCCGTTATTCTGAGAGCCTGGAGGGACCGGGCCCGCATTAAAGGGAGACCGGTTAAGGTCACTTCTTTCGGGGAAAGCCTGACCGGTATTGCGATCGATGTTGATTCAGACGGAGCCTTGATTATAGAAACGAAGAAGGGAGAACGAAAAAGGGTCGTTTCAGGAGACATCGAATACAAAGGCTCAAAGTTGAAAGATGCCGAGGATCATTAACTCAATAACTCAATCATGGGAGGCAATATGCTGCTGGTTATCGATGTGGGAAATACAAATACGGTATTGGGAGTCTACGAGAGGAATGTCCTGGTCGATCACTGGCGGATGGGAACCGAAAGGGAGAAAACTGCGGATGAATGGGGAATCCTCTTCCGGGAACTCTTCCAGTTCGATCATATCGATATCCGAGATTTTGAAGGGATGATTATTTCCTCTGTGGTTCCTCCGGTCCTTGACATGTTACAGGAAATGGCAAAGAAATATTTCCATGTCAAACCGCTGATCGTTGGTCCAGATATCGAGACAGGGATGCCCATCTTCTACGATCACCCCGGAGAGGTAGGAGCAGACCGGATCGTCAATGCGGTGGCTGCCTTCGAGCGATATAGGAAATGTATGATTGTGGTGGACTTCGGGACGGCGACCACTTTCGATTATGTTTCATCGAAAGGGGAATACATGGGGGGTGCGATCGCTCCGGGAATCGGGATTTCTGCAGAAGCCTTATCCCAGCGGACCTCCAAGCTTCCCCGGGTAGAGATCCTCAAACCGAAACGGGTCATCGGGAAGAATACGATCCATAGCATGCAGTCCGGCATTTTTTTCGGGTATGTGGGATTGGTTGATGAGATCGTCAGACGGATGAAACGGGAGATGAGATCGAACCCCAAGGTCATTGCCACAGGTGGACTGGCGCACCTGATCGCCGCCGAATCAGAGACGATTGAAGAGGTCAACGAGTTTTTGACCCTGGAAGGTCTGAAGATCATCTACGAAAGGAACCAAAAAAAGAAAATTCGAAGCACGAAATCCCTGCCTGCGGCAGGCAGGCGAAATACGAAACAAATTTGAATAACCGAAATTCTAAACTGTGGAATAAAATAGGTTTGGATAATTTGGTCATTTGGATTTGAAATTTGTTTCGGATTTCGATATTCGGATTTATCAATAATTTTTTTCTTTCTTATACCATTCGACAAATTGTTTGATCCCTTCCTTCATGTTAACTCCGGGTTGATAGCCCAGCATTCGCTTCGCCTTGGTGATATCCGCATGGGTGATCGAAACATCCCCGGGCTGCGGCTCTAGAAATTCGATATTTGCTTTCTTTCCCAACGCCTCTTCAATTAAACGGATCAATTCTCTTAGGGAGGTTGTCTGAGATTCTCCGAGGTTGTAGATCTCGAAACCTTTGTGGCGATGGATAATGGAGAGGATTCCTTCGACGAGATCGTCGATATAGGTGTAGTCCCTTCGGGAAGAGCCATCTCCGTACATCGGAACTTTTTCACCTCGGTCAATCAATCGGGTGAATTTATGGATCGCCATGTCCGGCCTTTGTCCCGGACCGTAGGCCGTAAAGATCCGGAGACAGGCGATATTCATTCCATAAAGGTGATGATAGGAATAACAGAGAAGTTCCCCGGCCCGTTTAGTGGCCCCATAAGGGGAGACGGGTTGAATATCGAGATCCTCCTCTGAGAATGGGACTCTCTGGTTTTCCCCATAGACCGAGGAGGAGGAGGCGAAGATGAAGTCTTTGATCCCAAATTCTTTGCAGGCTTCCAGAAGGACGATTGTCCCCCGGATGTTCACATCCTGGTAGAGGAGAGGCTGTTCGATGGAAGGCCTGACTCCGGCCCGGGCAGCCAGGTGAACGACCAGATCAATTCGATTTTTTTTGAAGACCTCCCGGAGATGTTCGACATTTCGAATATCCCCTGTGATGAGTTCGAACCGATCTGGAAATGTCTTCCCCCATCCTTCCACATTTCTGATTTTTATATTGGGATCATAAAAGCTGTCGAAATTATCCAGACAGATCACCTGGTGTCCTTCCCTGAGAAGCCGCCCACAAAGATGAGAGCCAATAAACCCTGCTCCACCGGTTACGAGAATCATCCTCACCGCTCACCCATCTTGTTCTTTTTGAAAAGGATAGTCTAATAATAAACCGAGACCAAATGCAATTAAGGGCATTGCGAAGATCGTTTTTATCGCCATGGGCACCCCCCAGGTATCTGCGATCACTCCGAGCAGGGTGACCCCGACTCCCCCTGCACTGATGGTAAAACCAACCATCATACCCGAGGCGATTCCCAGATGTTGAGGGAGGAGTGCTTGTGCCATCACGGTAGTGAGGGCAAATGTGGAGATTAACACCATTCCTGCCATCCCTAAAAGGACAAAAGCCATTAGACCGCTGCTACGATAGAAAAGGAGAAGGAGAGGGAATGACAATATTAAAGTGATCAAAAGGAATTTTTTATGGCCCCAGCGATCCGATAATGGGGCACCGATGAGCGTTCCCAAGGCACCTGCCAAAAGGAAGGTTGAAACAAGTTTCCCCGCATACAGGGGATTTCCCTTTAGATAATTAATGTAATAGAAAGGAATGTAGGACACAAGTCCAAATTGGGTCCATGCTCTAAAAGTGGCGATGCTGACGAGAAGGAAGAATGACAACTTTTGGTTTTTCGAGAGAGGAGTTTTCACCCCTTTCTTCGCCCCATGATGAGCAAACTCAATAGGAGTGGTAAGCATAGACATGTTGAAGAGCAAAATGATAGCAATTAGAATCCCCGGCATTATCATGCACAGAGTTCCCTTGAGGCCAAAGGAAGTAACGAATGTAAGGGCTAAGAGGGGGCCAACAGCAATCCCTAAGTTTCCCCCTACTGCGAAGATTGACATGCCTGTCGCTTTTTTTTAGCCAGTGAAAAAGTAGGCTGTCTTAAATCCTTCCGGATGAAAACTTGCAATCCCCAAGCCACTTAAAATGACACATAGGAGTAAGAAAGAGTAACTGGAGATGAATCCGGTGGCGGATAATCCCAAACAGGCGATCAAAGGAGATAAGGGGAGAAGCCATCCTATTGGTCGTCTGTCAGAGAGGTGTCCAAATGCCGGCTGGATAATCGAAGAGGTGAGATTGGCAGACAGAAGGATGACGCCTGACATCGTGTAGGAAAGGTTCAAAGTCTCTTTGAAGTATGGGAGAAGAGCAGGCAATGCTCCTTGATTGACATCAGTGATCAGATGGGCGGCACTGAGAAGGACCAATGCCTTTTTATTCATTTTCATCATTATTCCCTTTTTAAAAACCACATTATCAATGATAGAAATTCCTTTTGTCAAATAGTATTTAGTGTGGTGAGTCAGAAGTTCGTTTCCTTAAAAAGTCATTCCTGCGCCTGCCTGCCGGTAGGCAGGGATTAGGAACCGATTACCCAGATTCGAAAAGCAAAGAGCGTATAATATTTTTTCAGAGCTTTTTTGGGGACCGAAAGGGAGAAGTACCTTTGAACCGAATACTTTTCTTTTTAATAACAGGTAATAGACATTTATCAATTTTTTGGATATGATAAAAAAGTTAAAGGGGTTCAAGGAGTCTAGGAAATGATTAAATAGTTACAAGGCAAATCCTTGAATCCTCGGATCCTATATAGTTATTTTGGGAGAAAGAATTTAATGAAGATTGCCATTTCCGGGAAAGGCGGGGTTGGGAAGACGACGCTTGCAGGGGTGATGGCCCGTATCCTGGCAGGGGGAGGCCGAAAAGTCCTTGCCATTGATGCGGACCCGGATTCCAATCTGGCCTCTGCGATCGGCCTTCCCAAGGAGACTCTAGCCAAACTCTCTCCGATTGCCTCCATGACTTCTCTGATCGAGGAGAGGACCGGAGCCAAAAAGGGGACTTTTGGCTCCATGTTTAAGCTTAATCCTAAAGTCGATGATCTTCCGGACGAAATGGGAGTTTCCTATCAAGGGGTGAAACTCCTTCTCTTAGGCTGTATCCCCCAAGGGGGAGGAGGCTGCTTCTGTCCTGAAAATGTACTCCTTAAAAATTTAGTCCGTCATCTACTGGTCCAGCGGGAAGAAGCACTCATCATCGATATGGAAGCAGGACTGGAGCATCTGGGAAGAGGAAGCACGGGATACGTCGATGCCCTTATCATCGTTGTCGAACCCGGGCAAAGAGCCATCAACACGGCAAGACAGATCAAAAAATTGGGAGAGGATTTGAATATAAAAAAGATGATGATTGTCGGAAACAAAGTTTCTTCTGAACAGGATAGAAAGATCATTGAAGAACATCTTTCTGATTTCCCCATCTTGGGCCACATAAGCTTTAACCCCAAAGTTATTCAAGCAGACCGGGAGGGCAAGACTCCTTATGATATGGATGAAAAAATTAAAGAAGAAGTAAAGGCCATTCTCACGGAGCTGGAGAAGAGAATATAGGCAATAACCAAACTTCAAGCACCAATAACCAAATAATAACCAACTCCCAATGACCAAAATGATTTAGAGTGCGGCTTCGGATTGGTTATTTGAACATTGGGTATTGGAAATTATTTGGAGCTTGGAATTTGATGATTGGAATTTCGTTTATTTATGATCCGGACGATTTTTGTTTGGTCTTGTATTGTGATCGCCACATTGGTTTTGGGTTTTCTTGCTTTCATCACTTACCCCTTTGACCGAAAGGGGAAGGTGGTTCATCGTTACGCAAGGCTCTGGGGCAAGGTAGCCCTTCTTGCCAATCAGGTGAAGGTCAGAATGGAAGGACTGGAACATCTGAAGAGAGAAGGTTCCTACATCTTTATGTCGAACCACCAAGGGAGTTACGATATCTTTGCCCTGCTCAGCCATCTCCCATTTCAATTCAAATGGTTGGCCAAGAAGGAACTTTTTTCCATCCCATTCTTTGGCTGGACGATGGCCGCAGCAGGCTATATCAGCGTCGATCGGGAAGGGACCCGAGAGACCGTGGAAGCCATGAACGAAGCTGCCCGGAAGATTCGAGATGGGATGTCCGTAGTCATCTTTCCTGAGGGGTCACGGAGTCCGGACGGTTCGATTCAGCCTTTTAAAAAGGGGGGGTTCACCCTGGCCATTAAGTCCCAAGTACCAATCGTCCCAATTGCCAT
>JBFMAE010000143.1:0-2756 GCA_040756085.1 Thermodesulfobacteriota bacterium
CCCGCATTTTTTGTCCCCTTCTTTTAGGGGATAAAAATGCGGGGAAATGTTTAGCTGTCGAAGCTTCTTAATCCTTGGATGATAAATGGTATAACCCCTGTTTGGTTCCGGCTATGCCGGGTTAGGACGTTAATTGTTAACATTCCAATCGTAATTAGCAACATGTAACTAATAATTCGTTGGACAACTCGAACTTCTCTTTCTGCTTCTTGTTCATATTGAGAACTCCTACGGATACTCCTCCAGGTTAGCCAAAACACTACGGCACCTGTTGTTTGTCAAGAGATTTGACCCCCTATCCGCAAATAAAATTGACCCCCTTCAATTTCTCTTCTTTTCAAGTTTGCTCTTAAGCCTGTAACTGGATCCATGGATAAAGAAGATCCTTGCGTGGTGAACAATTCGATCGATGACCGCTGCTGCCACCACATTGTCCTGAAATATCTGCCCCCAGTCCTCAAAATTGTAATTGCTTGTCAAGATAATAGACCCTTTCTCATATCGAACAGAGACGAGCTGGAATAGGAGATTGGCCTGTTCTTTTGTAATGGGCATATATCCCAGCTCATCGATAATCAACAGGTTGAGCCTCGAGTAAGCTAAGAGTTTTGGGGTAATCGTCCCGTCTTTGACCGAAAGCATCAAATCTTCGATCAATTTCTGAGCTGTTATAAAAAGAACCCGATATTTGGCGGAGCAAGCCTTGATTCCAAAAGCTACGGCCAAATGGGTTTTGCCTACCCCAGGCGGACCCAGAAAGATCAGATTCTCTTTCTTCTCAATAAAATCCAGGGAATTGAGCTTCAGGATATCCTTTTCTCCCAAGCTTGGCTGGAATGAAAAGTCGAAGGCATCCAGGGTCTTTATAAAAGGGAAACGAGCCTTATGGATCTTGGTCTTGACCGACCGTTCCGTTTTTCCTCGAAGCTCTTCATCCAAAAGCAATGAGAGATATTCTTCATACTGAAGTTTTCCCTGAGCTGCTCGTTCGGAGAATTCTCGGTAATAGCTGAGCATCCCTTTCAGCTTCAGCGCTCTCATCTGACTCTCCAGTCGGACCGTCACCTCATTCATGGCACACCTCCTGGAGCCCCGCATATATAGACAAAGAGCGCTTCGTTTCTTGTCCTGGTAATCCCAGCACAGGGAAGGAGCTCACCAAAGGAGGATTCTTTAACTTCCGGGGATTGAGTAATCTCAGCAAGCTATTCTTATGATAGGCCCCAATTTGAACACAGGCCTCAAGACCCATGCGGATCTCTTCTGGATCATAGAGATCGCAACAGGCTAAAATCTCCGATAAATGCCAGTAAAGATTCCCCTGCTCCTTGTCTCGAAGCCCCAGAATAAACCGTTGGCCTGTCTCCCCAAACAGACCATTGAATCGCCCAACCAGGGCCGAACGAAAGGCCCTTCTCTTATCCTGATAACCCTGGTTAATCACTTCATGCTCCGGATGATCGGGCCTCTTCCCATCTTCAAAGAGATGAATAGCCTGCTCAGAAACGATCTTGCCTGCCTTGTCATAAATCCGAAGCGTTCGACCAAAGACACTCTCCACCCATACCTCCTGTAAACACAGACGCATCGGGACAGGGTAATATCCTCCTCCATACCGAAGGTAACCATCATTGCTCACATTGCGTCTTTCCCGATCATAGAGGACAGCGGGTTCCACTGGAGATATTGTCTTCAGATGCTCTTTCTCCCGAAGAAATCGCTCCTCCGGGGATTCCCCTAAACTACTGTGCAGCCTCTGATTATAAGTCTCGGTAAAGGCCTTCAATCTCTCCTCAAAGGCCTCAAGATCATCTACCCTAAGCCCTCTCAACAGGTGCTCCTGAAGATAATAAAAGGGCCTCTCCGCCTTACCCTTCGTCCTTGCCCGATAGGGAATGCAGGCAATGGGCTCAATCCCATTCACGCCACAAAACCTCAAAAATTCCTCATTATAGGAAACGACTCCATTGGACCGGTGAGTCAATACCATCTGCTTCGCATTATCGATGAGCAATTCCCGAGCCGTCCCTCCAAAGAAGAGAATGGCCGACTCAAGGGCTCGAATGACATCCTGACAGTTGATGCTCAATGAAAAACTGTAATGCTTCTGCCGACTGTAGCTTAATACCACCTCATGAAGATAAATCTTGACTAACCGGTCTCCCACAGGCAACTTCCACTCCTTCCAGTCATATTGCATCTGCTGCCCAGGAGAAGTCTCAACCCGCGTCGTTGAAAGCTTATTCACCGCTTCCTCTTGCTTACACCCATGAAGATATCGATGCACACTTGAAAGGGACCCTTCATAACCCATCCCCAAAAGCTCCTCATAAATCCGTGTCCCTATATATTCCCGCTTCAACATCTCGTCGATCTGTCCTCGAAAATCGTCGACTTTCTTCTCGTATTCCCTTGCCTTGAACTCCGGAGGATCTGGGGACCTCAAATACTTCCGAACCGTATTCTTGGAAACGCCTAACGCTCTCGCAATGGTCTTAATCCCTTTTCCTCTTTCTCGCATCACTCTAATCTGATACCACTTATACATGCTGACCATCCCCTTTCTTCTCCTTCCCTTTTTTGAAGGAGATTGTATCTGATCAGGGGGTCAATTTTAAATGACGATCCGGGGTCAATTCTATTTTACGATCTACATTTTTCTGTCTTTCTCTACAGGTAGACAGAAAATTGACCTCAATGCATCAGTTGATTGAATTCAAGAAGAGCGACTGGCTCGAAATCATCAAAAAAACCGG
>JBFMAE010000144.1:0-2301 GCA_040756085.1 Thermodesulfobacteriota bacterium
CAAAAGGCATTGGTAATGGATATGTTATTACTTTCGTAGAGAAAAGGGTTTATGTAGCAGGTGATACGGAAAACATTCCGGAAATGAAGGAACTAAAGGGGATTGACATCGCATTCCTGCCAATGAACATACCCTATACGATGACTCCGGAGATGGTGGCCGACGCAGCTAAAGCCTTCAAACCGAAAATCCTATACCCATATCACTATGGGGAAACCGATACTTCCAGCCTATTAAATTTGATGAAAGATACGAAAGAGATCGAAGTACGTATCCGCAAAATGAAGTGAGTGTAAGAAGGTATTCTAATAAGGAAAAACTTTTTAAGTTCCAAACTGCATATTTTTTAATTGTCCTTATGCATAAATTCTTTATTATTGAATAGATTTTGTTATTTCAATTATTTATAAAAGAATTTTTGGATTATATTTTAAAACATGTATATTTAAAATATTCACTTTGGCCTCAATAACCATTCCTGTAATCCCCTCATTTTTTCAAAAAAACAATAATATTAAATAGTTAAAACGCAATTTATTTTTTGGCATACCAAATGCACTCCATAAGGTTGAAAACCAAATAAAGGGGGAACTAAAAATGGAAAAGATAAGAAAAGGATTGAAGGTTGGGTTGATGGTTTGGTTAATGACTCTGATGGCCTCCCCGGCGTTTGCACGGTCGATCAGCTTAAAGGGGGCTGGGACGGCACTCTGGATTTTCATCATCGTTGGAGCCGTTATAATCCTTCTTCAGTTGATCCCGGCAGCAATTCTCTTCTTCAGCTTCATCGGGACTGCCACAACGGCTGTCTTTAAGAAAGAGAAGAAGGTTGAAGAGGAAGTCCTTCTGCCAGGTGCTGAGCCAGTGGTCGTTAAAAAGTAGAAGGGATGGGGGACAACCAATTTAAAAGGAGGTGATCGCAATGTCGAAGAAAATGAAAAAGATATTAACAATCTTGAGTCTGGTCTTGATCCTGTCGATCGCCTTGTTCTCTTTGGGGATTGCATATAAGGGAGGCGTAAGGGGAGTTGGGCTTTTGGGGGTTATGTTCTTCTTTACTTTTGGGATCATCGTGGTCTTGGCTCAACTGATCCCGGCAGGTATCCTTCTCTCCGCTTTTATTGGGAGCACTATCTCCCCTACGCGAAGGGCTGAGATGCCGGTGAGGGTAACGTAGGGTAAATGGAATAGGGGGAAACGACCATGAAATCGAAAACGATACTCATTGCTTATCAGGATGATCTCTGGGCCAGATCGCTCTGCACTTTTTTTCACGGGATTGGCTATAGGGTGGAGATAGCAAGAATGTTGAGTGAGATGATTCGGAAAGTTCGAAATGGGAATATTCAAGTGGTGCTTCTGGATGATGAGATCGAAGGGGTGAAGGCGAGCGATGTCGTGTCTTTGCTCAAGAGGATCAATGCAAAGGTTCAGGTGATTATGATTTCGTCGGAAGGATCTCTGGGTTTGGTGAGGCGTCTTCGGGGGGCAGGGATCTTCTATCAGGCGATGAAACCGGTTGATCTGGAAGAGATCAGGTCAGCCGTGGAATGTGCCTTTGAAAAGATAGAAAGGGAGAATTTAAAAGAGGGGTTCTTTTCCTTCCTCATTCCAAAGGTCATTCCGGCATGAAGTGTAGAGAGAAAAGAAAGGCTTGAACTGGTCTTCCGCTTTTCTTTCTACACTCTGTTCAGCATCCTTCCATACTTTTTAAAACCAACCCACCAGGTTTTCAGTAAAATTCTTTCCTTGTTATTCCATTTACCATTCGCTTCTATTCCCAAATTTGGAGTATAATATGTTCCATTTAATCCATTTGCTATGTCCTCCGAAGGGAGTGAATACCCATGAAGAAGTTTGTAGAGCTGAACCACCCGCTTGAAGATGGGATGAAGGCCTATCCTGGCTTCCCAAACCCTAAGATTGAGTCTTTTTTTGATCACCAAACATCGCAATCTCACTACGATTACAAGGCAGAATTTTATATCGGAAAGGTAGAGATGGTCTGTAATGTGGGTACTTATATAGACAGTCCGTTTCATCGCTACCCTGAGGGAGTAGACCTCAGCCAGATTCCACTTATAAGGGTGGCAGGACTACCTGGGATCGTTCTTGATGCAGAAGTTTCATCCACCCGTTCCATCACCCTCGATTGCAGCGAGTCAGAATTGCATGGACAGGCTGTCCTCTTCAGAACCGGATGGGATCAACAGTGGGGAAAAGATAGTTACTGGGAACCTGGACCCTATCTCTCAGACGAGGTGATCGATCTTTTAATCCGTTCAAAGGCAGCACTGGTTG
>JBFMAE010000145.1:0-13732 GCA_040756085.1 Thermodesulfobacteriota bacterium
GTGAGATATCTTTTTTCAATATCCCTTTATCCTTTTGCTTCGATTTTTTTGTTTCCATATCCCCCTCCCTAATTGTAAAATGTTAAACGTTTAAGTCTAACTCCTCCCACCTTTGAATCCTTTTTCACCTCCTTTCTTCCATAGTCTTTAATCTTAAGAAGCCTTTTCAGGCACAGCCCTGTCTATCAGCTCTGTCAGATCATAGAGTTTCATTTTGCTTCCGATCCCTTGAGAACCTTGGTTGAGATTGTAATGGCAGAAGGGGCAAATCGAAACCATATGTTGTGCGCCTATTTCCATTCCCTCTTGGATTCTGAGAGCAGCATTTCTTTGCGCCCAATCGTTATATCCGGTCATGACACCGCCCCCACCGCCACAGCAAAAAGAATTGGCCTTGATCCGTTTCATCTCCCTTAAATCAATTCCAGGTATTGCTTTCAGAAGTTGCCTTGGAAAGTCATAGAGGCAATCTTCTTCATTTAAACTAACATAGGCACCTGCCCAAAGTTGGGAACCATCTTTATCAACAATGAATTTCGTAAGATGTCTTCCCACATGGCAGGGATCATGGTAGGTCACCTTCCAAGGCACAGATTCGGAGAGTTTCAATTGCCCAGATGTCCACAGATCATGTAAGAATTGAGTGATGTGAGTTACTCGAATCCCCTCCATCATCCTTCCAAACTCTTCCGCTTTTGAATAATCTTTCACTATAGCTCGATAACATCCTGCACAGGAGGTCACAATCGTTTTCACGCCCTTTTCATCATGCAACTTTTTGAACATCCCCAAATTTGATTCAGCAATCCTCTGGAATGCCTCCGTATCACCGAGTCTCATCGCTGTGGTGCCACAACAAAGCTCGCTTTCCCCCAAGATACCGAAGTCCAGTCCAAGTTTGTTAAATACTGAGGCGGTGGCTTGGGGGATCACACGCTCTGGAACGTTGTACGCACCGGTGCAACCGACAAAATAGAGAATCGGGGCAGATTCTTTCAAAATATCCTTGATAGGCTTTTCCTTCTTCTTGAAGGGCCGGGTCCAATCCAATCTCACACGGCGGGGACCTTGATAGGGATTGTCATAACTACTCATGGATTGAGCGATCACCTTCTGCTTTGGCATGGGACCTACGCCGTCTGCAACAGCTTTCCGCCTCATGGCTTCGATGATCTCCGGGATGAAGGGTTTATGATCGAGCTGGCATTGACTCTGGCAACCACCACAGACGTTACATTTATAAATGGCATCTACGAGTGCTTCGTTCCACTTCAAATCTCCGCTCAAAATTCCTCTGGCAAAGGCAATTTTGCCTTTGGAGGATAAAAATCCCTCAAAACCAAATTCTTCTCCGGCAGGACAGATGGGACTGCTGAAAGGCGGTGGACCATAGTCATAAGCCTCTTTACAAGTCCCGCAGGCTGTGCATCTCCAGACAATATTTTCAAATTCTTCAAGATTGGGGATATTCCATTTCATGATAACCTCCTCTAACTTAAATGTGTGGAATGATGGAACAATGGAATGATGGAATAGTGGGTTAACAGATAAAATCCAAAAGCAAGTGCAGGGAAGCTCAAGCTTCCTCTACACAGTATTCCATTATTCCAATCTTCCATTATTCTATTCTTCCTATTAGATTCCCAGTTTTCCTGGGTTCATGATATCATTTGGATCTAAAAACTTCTTTAACCGTTTCATCATCATGATGTAACCAGGATGTGCCCGTTTATTGATCTCCACGGCAAAGTCAACAGGAGGTTTATAGGGCATGCCTCCATTATCCAAATCCACTTTTAAACACTCCACAATGGCATGTCTCGCATTCTCCGTTTCTTTGGGGTTCTTTTTGTTAAAAGGAGTCATCGCCCTGAGCATGCCGTAATGGACGCCCCGGTACATACTCATTCTCACAGAAGGCGAGAGATTGTGATTGATCATGATCTTTTTCCATTCCTTATAAATCGGGGCCCATCGATTCGCAGGCGTGAAAGTGCCTGGCCAGGAGATACCCGCTCCACCCATCTTGCAGTAATTTTTCGTGGAACCCACGATCTGGCTTGGTAACTCCGTCCGGGCCCTCAAGGCTTCTTCTGGATAATGGGTCACCTGAATGCTCGTTCCCTTATTTTTCTCCTCATCTACAACCTTTTCCCAGATTTCGGTTCGGGCTTCCTTTTCTTTTTCCGTGAAGGAAAAGGTGGTGGCATAGCTAAACCACTCCGGAGCGTTATCAGGCTTGGGTTTATAAGGATAAGGAATGGGAACCTGTGATAACCACCAGGATACAGCAGTGAGGTCATCACAGATTTCATAATTGCTCAGATTGAGCATGTATGAATACATGTCGTCCACATTGTCACAGGAAACGGTAAAAATTTTTAAGATGGGAGGAATTTGATGAACAGCGATGCCAAGTTTGGTTACGATGCCTGTCGATCCTAACCACCCTTTAAAGAGGCCATCCATTTGCGGCATGGGCAAACAACTATGCCAGGCATCCGGATTGATGGCACAGGATCCCACTCTTATCAGTTCACCGGTTGGCAGAACGACCTCCATGCTTGTGATCTCCTGGCTGTTCAATCCATACCTTGCATTCATGTGGCCAATTCCGTGGCTGATGGCGCAAGAGGACACAGAAGAAGAGGGCGGCCCCACAGGCCAACCAAACCTGAGATTATATTTGTACAAGGCATCGGCCAACTGGCCATGAGAGACACCCGGTTCAATCACGGCATATAAGGCCTCAGGGTCGATCTTTACAATTTTATTCATCCTCTTTAAATCCAGAATGATCCCGCCACGCTCAGGAATACAAAGTCCTCCGATATTGGTCCCTGACGTATAGGGCACTACAGGAATTTTTTCCTTATTGGCAAATTTCAGTATCTTTTGTATCTCTTCTACGGTGTGGGCTATGACCACATAATCAGGTAATTTGGGTGTGACAAAGGACATATCATAAGAATAGGCATAGAGGATATGTTGGTCAGCGGTGGCATTCTTTTCTCCAACAATCGATTTTAATTCCCTTAAGATTCTTTCTTGTCTCTTGTCGATCTTGACTACCTTAACGGCCTTGACCGCTTTAACCGCCTTACCTTTCTTTTCTTTCTTTTTAGCTTTCAATTTAGTACCTCCTTTGAAACTGAGATAGCTTTAAGAAGAATTGATTTTTTCTTGTTTTCCCAAATCACCTCCTTTGTTGAAGGTCTGATTATCTTTAATAAAATTAACGACCCCTCAAACCTATGGCCATCATAGACTTCGATTATTTGAAAGTCAAGTATTTGTCTCATATAATCTTAAGGCATTCCTGTTAATCTTAATTGAGTTTGCCATATTTCCTGGCAGCTGCCATCAACGCCTCCATATTTTCCTTAGGCACCATTGGCCAGATATCGCAGCCAGGCCAGATGGCATTGACACCTCTGTCCACTGCTTCCTTAACAGCCTTATCCACATCATCATGTTTTCCTTGAGACAAGACTCTATAAGCATCTAATTCTCCAAAGATCAATACATCCGGGCCTAGTTTTCGCCTGGTTTCAGCTACGTTATTCTTTTTCTCTACACTGATGGCGTCCGCTCCGCAGAGAACCATCTGGTCAACAATGGCATTCGTATCGCCACAAATATGAAGTATCTTGGGTGACTCAATTCCATCAAATATCTGCTTCAGGGGAGGTCGAACAAGGGATTCAAACATCCGAGGACTTAATATGTCTGGTCCAGCGCCCATCTCACGAACAGTGATATAGTCCGCACCGGCTGCTCTATAGATCTTGATGATTTCGATCAAAACACCAGCCAACTGGTCAAGCAGTTTGCTCACCAATTCTTTCTTTTTAAAGGCAGCCTTGGCCAGTTGAGAAAGGTCAACGAGCTGTCCGGCTAAGGTGTAGGGGCCCAGAACCCATGAACCGACGGCGACCTGGTCGCCCACCTCCTTTTTCAAGATGCGGATGGCCTCCGTAACTAAAGGAATCCTTCCAGCACTGGCGAGATCTGAAGGAATTTGAAGGTTCAGATCCTCTACCTTTTCTGCGGGGTGCTGGCTGATAGTAGGATAGAGGATGTCTGTGGCGTGAGCATAGTAATTGACTTTGCTACCCAGGACTTCTGCTTCCACCCCCATATCAAATGGAACCACCACAGACTCGAAGCCGAAGAGTTGAAAAGTAGAGGCGGCCATGCTCGCCATCTTTCGTGCATCCGTGTGGATTTCTGGAAATTTCCATCCATATTTCTCTAGCCCATGAATCGTGATATTCCCCATGCCGCTGAAAAGGGGAATATAATCTAACTTCTCTCTGCGAAAGAGTTTGAGCACTCGTTCCCTTGAATTAAGACTCGTTGCCATATCATTTCTCTCCTTTTTTAAAATGATTACATAGATTTTGAAAAAAACCGATTACACAGATAATCCAAATGTGACAATTATCAGGACACCGACCAGGGATGCCGTAAAAGTTTTAGAGCGGAAACCTTTTCGGTGGACCTTCCAACGTCTTTTTCAATAACCCGCGTGTCATAACGAGATTAATTCTCATTTCTTCGAACCTGTCTCTCCAGTAGGCGTGGGTGACGAAGCCTCCGTAGCAAATTGTTTGACCACATCTGGAAAGAGAAGGTTCAAAGGGTGGTTCCCAGTGGGTAGGACGGCGCTCTCTTCAAAAGCCAGAGCGGCCATCATACTGCTGGCTGCCGCAACGGCTGGAAAAACTCGACTCGTTCCGGTCAATGGTCCGTAAAAAAGAAAATCACTTGCTAATGCAGAGATTGCATGAACACCCGCATCAATGGCTGGGAACTTGTTTCGATCCTGTTCACTGGCTGCCTTTCTCCACATATAGGTCCCATTCGAAGGGGCAAAACCCACCGGTAAACCATACTCCTTTTTGATGAGATGGTTGGCGAGTAAGGAGAAAGTCGTGGCCGGCAAATTCATTACGGCCGTGTCAACGAGGATGCTCTCAAAATTACCTTTCTCCACCAGAGGCAATAAATTCTTCAGTGATTTGACCCTACCGGTTGGTCTTTTATCCTCTATGTCAAAGACCTGAATAACGACATGCTTGATGCCCAATTCCTTGAGTTCAGAAACCTGAGATGGAATGTCTTCATCCCATGGTGTGATGCTGTTATAAAGGGCACGTTTTTGAAGCCCTTGCTTGGCGATATAACGGGCTGCAGCCACCCTCGTCTTCTGTTGCCAGATGTCAATGGCAAAAGGTATCTCAGTCACACTCGTAAAAAAATCGATGTAACCTTTTATCTCATCTTCCGAATTGGCCACCATGGCAATCAAACACGGAACTCCTGTTCCTCGAGAAATATTCTCCAACTCACGGATTCGTTCTTCTGCAGCTTTTCGATTAAACTTACCCCCTTTTCTATCTTCTAAAATTAAATCACCCTTCTGGAACATATTGCCGATCAGAAGTGGGGGATTCTCTCCTGGCTGACCACCCACTTTTACGCCGCCAATGTTACATACCTTCTGCTCTATTTCATATCGGAACATGCATCCTCCTTTTTGACCTTGAACGTTAAACGATAGACGATGAACAGGTTACTTCTTCATTGTTTATGGTACATGGTTCATTGTTCATCGTGGATTTTCCGGCAGCAGATGCGCAAGATGCGGAAACTTATCCTTCATGTGAGGGATCCACATCGCCTCCGCAAAGGTTTTGTCAAACCCTGGCTCCAAGGTGAGCTCTAAATAATTTACCCGCCGTGCGATCCAATCCGCTTCTTTTCTCTTCTCCACATTGAGAAGGGCCATACGGGCTCCATCTCCAGCCGCATTGCCCACGGAATAAATATTCTCAAGTTCACAGTCAGGAAAAAGACCTAATAAAGCAGCAGAAACTTTATCAATATAACTTCCAAAGGCACCGGCTAAGATGACCTTGTCCACCTTCTCCACACCAAAGTGACGCATCATGATCTTTGCCCCAGCATACATCGCTCCTTTGGCGAGTTGGATCGCCCTGACATCACTCTGGCAAACGACAATATCCTGCCCAATGGATGTCTCATCAGCCCAAGCAATCACGAATTCTGGCTCGCCATTATTTTCACGATAACGGGGACTCTCTAAATCCTTTCTAAAACGTCCTGTCCGATCGATAATCCTTGCCAGAAAGAGCTGCGGAACGACATCAATAATCCCGGAACCACAGATGCCCTTAGCTCCCACCTCCTCCATTTCTGTATTCCAGCCCTCTTTATCAATGACCTTGAAGCGAACCTCTTTCGTCTCTGGATCAATGACGATCTTTTCAATGGCTCCGGGAGCAGCGCGCATTCCATACCGGATCTCAGCTCCTTCAAAGGCAGGGCCGGTGGCGCAGGAAGAGGAGATAAGTTTCTGTCGATTTCCTAAAACGAGCTCTCCATTCGTTCCGATATCAATGACTAATTCAATACTATCCTGATGATAAGGTTCCTCTGCAATCAGCACACCTACATTATCCGCTCCAACAAATCCTGCTTCAATGGGAAGGACATGGACGTAAGCCCCTGGTGCGATCTTGATACCGATATCGCGAGCCACTCCCGTCTCCGGAGCCCCCTTCTCCGCATAAATGCCACAGTTGAGACAACGCTTCGATTCCTCAATCGCTATTTCCAATTGATCCGCAAAGCCTAAATCCACCTCAGCAAACCCAATCCTTTTTTCTGGCTCAAGAAGAGGCAACACTTTCCTTGCCTCTTTCTCCACTCCTTCTATTGGAATCTCTTCTACTCTCTTGAGCTTGGTAGGTCTTCCTTTAATTAGATCAATCCCCTCCAGGTAGAGCTCGATCGAGGTAGCCGCTTCCTGACCTGCACCCATTGCGGAAATCACATCCGCTGCGCCTAAAACCACATCGCCACCGGCAAAAACCCCTTCCATATTCGTTTTTAGGGTCTCGGGATCAACCGAGAGGGTTCCTGGATTGGAATATTCAAGCTCCTCGACGATTGCTTTTTGGTCTGCTTTCTGGCCAATCGCAATGATGAGTTGATCGGTATGGAGTTCAAATTCTGATCCATTCACAGGGATAGGAGTTCTCCGACCACTCTCATCTGGCTCGCCCAACTCCATCCGGATGCATTGGATACTCGTGAGTCGGCCATTATTGCTAAGAACCTTAATAGGTGCTGCCAGGAAATGAAATTTTACACCCTCTTTCTTGGCTTCATCCACTTCTGTCTTGATCGCTGGCATCTCATCATGGGAGCGACGGTACACGATCAGGACTTCTTCTGCTCCGAGACGTTTGGCCGCACGGGCAGCATCCACTGCTGCATTGCCCCCACCGACCACGGCTACTCGCTTTCCTACTCGAACCTTTTCTCCAGAATTAATCTTCCTCAAGAAATCCAGGGCGTGAAATACACCTTTTGTGTCCTCGTTGGGAATGCCCAACTTTTCGCTCACCCATGCACCGGTGGCTAAAAAAATAGCTTTATAACCTTGTCCAAAGACCCCTTTAAGGCTATTCACTGGATGGTCTGTTTTGATCTCCACGCCCAATTCTTCGATGTAGCTGATCTCATCATCCAACACGTTCTTGGGCAGCCTATATTCAGGGATACCGTAGCGCAACATACCGCCCGCTTTCGGTGCCGCTTCAAAGACCGTCACGGGGTAACCTCGCCTCACCAGTTCGTAGGCACAGGCCAAGCCTGCCGGCCCCGAGCCAATAATCGCTACTTTACTCTCCTTTGTCTTTTCAACTGGAGTGGCTTTGGCTCTTCCTTTTTTCATTTCGTGGTCAGCCACGAAGCGATGAAGAGCGCGTAGTGACAATGACTCATCCACTTTACCTCTTTCACATTCCGGCTCACAGGGATGAGTGCAAACACGGCCGCATACTCCGGGGAAAGGCATGGCCCTTCTCACTTCTTCAAGAGCCTCGTCAAACTTGCCTTGGGCAATAAAGTATAAAAAGTCTTGCCCGCTGATCCCAGCAGGACACGACACCTTGCAGGGAGGATAACCACCCATCTCAGCAGCCTCAGCCTCTGGAAGGAGTTTGAGTCCCCAATCCCGGGCTTTGATATCCAAGGAATGATGGAGAGCTGGCGGAAAAGGTGCCCGACCGATATTTCGAGGGTCAATATTAAGGAAAAGATGGTGCATACAGGTGTTTCCGACGATGGTCATGTCCAGGATATCGGTGCGCTTAATCCCTGCAATGGCAGAGGCTTCTTCCACGATTCCATTGAGACCATCAATGATCGCCTTGTTCATATACTCAAGGCCTTCTGGGTTGGTCATGGTGTAACTGATCCGGGACATGACATCTTCGCCGTAAATCACCTGTGGATTCATCATGGAAGCCGTAGCGACCAATTTGCCATCCGTCAAGTCACAGAGATAACCTGCTACCGTGGTGGTTCCAACATCGACCGCTAAACCATATGCCTTTTTTACGAGTCCTGGCTCTACTTTGATCACTTCTTTGTTGTGCCAGATGGAAACCGTGAGCTTCCATTCACCCTGACGCACTACCTCCTGCAAGCTCATGAGCGTCTGGTAGTCAATGGTGAGGTTTTTTAGCCCGTGGGATTTCTCAAGCTCTGTTTCGAGACGTTCCCAGTCTCCACGGGTGTCTTCCAGGGTGGCTTTTGGAATTTCCACATAATACTTTTTGATAGCTGGTTTAAGTTCGATATTGATTTCCCTGGCGGCTTTCCGTACCACCTGTTTCCCCATCCGGCTCTCTTCGGGGACGAAGATAATGACGTCATCCAGGATCTTTGCTTGACAGGCCAAACGATAGCCACCACGCTCCTGTTGCAAACTGAAAAACTTTCTTTCTGTGGGGCCCATGGGAGATAGGTGTTCGCGGCTCGATTCGATGCCGTATTTTTCAAAGAGCCCTTGCTCAATCCTCACCTTGCACTTTCCACAAATAGCTTTTTCACCACAGATACCCTCTATATCGACACCCAGTGCGATAGAGGCCTCCTTGAGTGTTTTTCCTTTTTGAATATATCCCCTACGGCCTGAAGGCTGAAAAATGACCATGCACCTTTCTTCTTCCTTCTTCTTCCCCTGCATCAACTGATTCCCTCTCTGATCCACCCTACAAAATAATGATGGAATAATGGAATGTTGGAATGATGGAATAATGTGGAAAAGTAATGGAATAAAGACATGATAGGTAGAGATGTTCTCATTCGAATTTAAACCCAATGTTCCAATCTTCCAGCATTCCAATATTCCATGTTCTTGCTCTATTTCTTCAGCTCCTCTTCCTTCAACATCTTAAGCAGTCTCATGGCTTCATCCACGGCCGTCCCGGCATCTTTTGCATAACCATCTGCCCCGTATTTTTCTGCCACTTCTGGGTTGACCGGAGCACCTCCAATCATGATGCGGACTTTCGGGTTCTTAGCCCTTATCCTCTTGATGACTTCTGGCATATTGAGCATGCTGGTCGTCATCAGAGCAGAGATGCCGACAATATCCGAATCGGTTCTGATCTGCTCCTCCACAAATTTATCAAGGGGGACATCCTTTCCCAAATCATAGACGGTCCAGCCTGCCACTTCAAACATCAGCTTTACAAGATTCTTGCCAATGTCATGAACATCGCCCTCCACCACACCAAGAACGATCGAACCCTTCACTTCCGACTTTCTCCCGGAAGCCTCAATCGCTGGCTTTAAGAGGCCAAGGCCCGCATAGAGGGCATCCGCGCACATGAGCAGTTCGGGGACAAAATACTCTTTCTTATTGTATTTCTCTCCAGCTTCCATCATGCCGTCAGCCAGACCCTCCATGGTTGCCACAAAGGGATCTAAACCTTCCTCCAACGCAATCTTTGCCCACTTCACCGCTTCTTCCTCTTCAAATTGAGCGACAGCATCGTGTAGCCCCGTCAAGATTTCTTTGGTCCTTTCTTCTGTCGGCATAAATCGTTCCTCCTGGTCTTGAATCAAAAATAAGAATAAAAACCATGTCCCCCAGCTTTATGGCAATTCATCATGCCCAGAGGGCACCCACGAATGATGAAAATGATCACTGCGAACGAATTTCACGAATAAAACCTATTCGTGTCATTCGCTGTCATTCGTGCTATTCTTTTCTATTTTCTGAGCAATTAGCCATTCTGATTACTGGATTCCTCTCGTTTATCCCAGACAATAAAAAAGAGTTCTCCCGTTCCAATTCTTCGAAAGACGACGCCCTCCCTGTGAAGCCTGTCCGCCACTTCTTCGCCGAAGATTTGTTGTAAATCTTTCGACAAAAGAACTTCATTGAGTGATCGATCAAGAGAGATGGAAGTTTGTTGAGGACGAAGGGGAAGGTTATCACTAATGAGCAAAGTTGGATCGAATGGTTGGGTTCCACGGAGCCTGGCCAAATAGTTACCCACTTCCAGGAGATCATTAACAATCTCTCTCCTCGCTCCAACTCCGTCTTTCTGTTTTAAACATTCCAGGATCGCTCTATGGGACTTCGCCACTTTATGGTAGAATTCAGGCCCGAGGTCTAATTGAAACTTAATATCGTTCAGGATATTATCAATAAAGTCCATCACCAAGATCAGGATAGGATTTTCAGTCATCCTTGCCAAGTAACGATGAAATCCTATTTCTCTGGAAACAATGGTACGAGGAATTACAGGATCATCCAAGATCATGTTCTCCAATTTAACAATGTCCTCAGGTTGGATGCGTAAGGCAGCGATTTGTGCGACAGGTGGCTCAAGCAAATAACGAATCATCGTAATGTCTTTGACGGAGACCGTCTTGAAGTGGAGAAAGTTGATGATGCCATGGATGGTCGTCTTCATGTCCACTTCTGCAATAAAGACACCTCCTGTTATTCCCTTCCTGATCTCCACCAGCCCCATGCCTTCGAGCACTCTTAACGCCTCTCGCAAGGTGGCTTTGCTGACACCAAACTCAGACATCAGTTCCTTTTCAGAGGCCACTTTATCCCCTGGTTTAAACCGGCCTGAGAGGATGGCATTTCGAATCTGTTCGATGATCTGATCGGATATCTTGTGGGTTCTACTGGCAGCCTGGAACAAGGATGTATCTCACTTATTTTTGTTCTTATTAAATTGAGGAAGTAGGGCTATCTTATACAAAACTGATTAAGGATGTCAAGAAAAATATCATAAATATTATAATAATTACTTACCATTGATATTATATAAATATATCAATAAATTATACTGATGTTATTTGGACTTTTAATGGCCTTTTAGGAGGATTTTTTGATTAAAATTTTAGTTGGTTGGCTTCTTATTTTTACCCCATCAATTAATATCTGTTGGGCCGGTAGATAATTCCTGTAATCTTATCTTTTTTGAAATCAAAAAGAACTCTGGATTCTGGTCCATTTTTCAATGTAACAGTGGTCTCATTAATCACCTTACCAATGATGGCAGCAGTAATCTCTCTCTCCTTAAAGAGTGAAATAATTGCATCGGATTTTTCCGGTTGAACAGAGAGAACAAATCCAAAGCTCTGAAAACAGACCAACCAATCGGAGAGATTGATCTCAGCAGGTTTGGGGATGGGAGGAAGTTCAATGATAGCGCCTTTGTTTGAGTTTTCCATCATAATGGAAATAGTTCCTAAGATACCTGCATTGCTTACATCCTTGGCGGCTTGAGCCAATTCCCTCTCAGCGATGAGGGGTAAGGCTTCCAGACGATAAAGTAATTCTTCTGGTGTCTTTCCGGAATTGGCATCCCAGCTCACTACAGAACGACAACCTTTATCACCTTTGAGGTCGACTGCCAGAATGATATCATCTCCTTCCTTGGCCAAATGACTCCTGAGCAACTTGTTCGCATAACCCAAAATGGCCACGGCTAAAGAGGGAGAACTCCCAGGAGCATCAGGATGCAGGTGGCCGCCCACCATGGGAACCCTCAATTTCTCACAACCCTTCTTAATCCCCTCCACCACTTGAGCCCGTTGGTCTTCGTCTCCGCTGGCCAGCACATTCACCATGGCCAATGGTCTTCCACCCATGGAATAAATGTCGTTGACCGTAACCATCACCGATGCTTTTCCTGCTGCATAGGGTTCATTCACTAACAATCTCGTCATGATACCATCCGCTGCCAGAAGTAGGTATCCCTCTTTCCAAGGGATGACGGCCGCGTCGTCACCGAAATTGGGTAATTGGAGACCTGGCTGACCATGTAAGACCAGTTTATCGAAAACATCTTCAATGGGCTTCTTGCGCAGAAGTCCCTCATAATTACGTACTCTTTCAATGAGTTGAGATAAATTGATGTTCACGGTGGAAATTAACTCTTTGCTCCAATTCCCATTGAAAGGGCGACCAATTCGCTGAGATCGGTCATCTTGATCTTTGATTTTAAAGCATTGATACCTATTTGCATTCCCTGATAGCAAAAAGGACAGGTGGTGACTAAACATTCCGCCCCTGTCTTCTCTGCATCCTTGACTCTTTCCTGAGCCATTCTGTTTTGGATATCAGAAAAGCCGGCCTTAAATCCTCCCCCCGCTCCACAGCAACGAGAAAATTCTCGAATCCGATCCATCTCTACAAACTCTAAACCCGGTATCGCTTTAAGAATCGCCCTGGGCGTATCGTAAACGTTGCTATGCCTGCCCAAGTGACAGGGATCATGATAAGTCACTTTGGAAAGGATTTTATGCTTCAGCTCTATCTTCTTCTCCTTGATCAACCTCAAGAGGAGTTGGGAGATATGCAATACCTCCATATTGAGCGTGCCCATCTTCTTGTAATCCACACGGATCGTTCGGTAACAACCCGCACAAGCGGTGATCAGCATTTTCACATTCAGGGAATTGAACAGTCTGACATTATACTCTGCTAATCTCTCAAATTCGTAATCTCCGATCCGCAGAAATGGACTCCCGCAACATTTTTCTTCTGTTCCTAAAATCCCAAACTTGATGCCCAAAGCATCGAGGATGTTGATGGTGTTGATCCCCACCTCCTTTACATTGATATCATAAGAGGCTGTGCATCCCGTATAAAAAAGGACATCGATCGAATCGGCACTCTGAATCTGTTTCTCTTCCATCAATTTGCTTGCTTGCTCTTCGATCTTCTCAGCTCGCTCAGCCTCCTCCACCTCGTTGGCTTCGGATGCTTGAACCAGAACCTTTTCTTTCTCTTCCATGCGTTGTGCCCTATATAGAAAACAGCTTTCAAATCCCCCCTCCCTCTCCCCTGTGAGGAGAGGGGAAGGGTGAGGAATTAGAATTTTCTTTTAATCGGTGGGTTAGGAGGTGCCAATCCTTGAGGGGGTTTCATCGTTTTGGGAATCTCTTTAATCCTTCCCTCCTTTTTGGCAACCCTTGTCCACCTCGCCCTATTGCTCCGAGGCTGTTGCCAAGGGTCATCATAGGCACGAGAGCTCAATATCAGTGCTTTATGATTTTCAAGAGGACCATATTCTGCATCGACCAAAGACCTCCTGACTCTTTCCCACAATTCAACGGTCTCAATATGGGCTGGGCAGACCATATGACATTGTCTGCAGGTGGTACAGGCATAAATATCATTACAGAAATGTTCGATCTCTTCTTTGGTGAGGGTAGGGGTTCTGAAAAGCCGGTTAAAAAAATTGTCCTTTTTGCCAAAAAGTATCCTTCTCAGACCATACTGGGCGATGAGGATCTTTTTAAGCATTCTGATCTTGGCCGGAGGCGAAATCGATAAGGTGAGTTCCGGAGCCACCTCGATCACCGGGCACCACTT
>JBFMAE010000146.1:0-10024 GCA_040756085.1 Thermodesulfobacteriota bacterium
GATAGCTCATAATGTTGTGATCGGCGAGGATTCGATCATCGTCACCCAGGTTGGGATTGCAGGTTCGACAAAGATCGGAAACAATGTCACACTCGCCGGACAGGTGGGGGTGGTGGGCCACATCGAAATCGGAGACAATGTCATGGTGGGCGCCCAATCCGGTGTCGGCCATAACCTGCCCGCCAACCAAGGATATACAGGAACTCCGGCAATGCCTCACCGGATATTTCTTCGTGCGGCAACCCTCTTTCCGAAATTGCCGGAGATGAGAAACACCCTCCGCGACATTGAGAAACGCTTAAAGAAGATTGAAAATACGATTTCTTCAGAAAAGAAGGAGAAATAGATGATCGAGATTAGAGAGATCATGAACATATTGCCGCATGCCTATCCTTTCTTGCTTGTGGATCGGATTGTGGAGATCGAACCGGGGAAACGAATCGTGGGGATCAAGAATGTCACCTATAATGAACCCTTCTTCCCGGGTCATTTCCCGGGCCGACCCATCATGCCGGGTGTGCTCATCGTGGAAGCAATGGCTCAGACCGCCGGTGTGCTCGCCTTCAAATCGATGCCGGAGGAAGAAGAGAAAAAACCGGTCTACTTTCTGGGGATTGATAATGTTCGTTTCAGAAAGCCAGTCATTCCGGGAGACCAACTTCGTCTCGAACTGGAGATTACCCGGCATCGCCAATCGATATGGGGATTTAAAGGAAAGGCCTTTGTCGATGGGAAACTGGTCGCCGAAGCCGAACTATTAGCCATGTTAGGGGAAGAGAAATGATCCATCCTACTGCGATCATCGATCCGAAGGCTGAAATCGGTGAGGATGTTGAAATAGGCCCTTACTCTGTTATTGAAAAGGACGTTTCCATTGGTCAGGGGACAAAGATCGGACCCCATGTGGTCATCCGGGAAGGGACTCAAATTGGAAAGAGATGTCAGATCTTTCAATTTGCCTCCGTCGGAGAAGCCCCTCAAGCCTTTGCCTATCGAGGAGAGAAGACCTCCCTTTTGATGGGCGATCAGAATATCGTCCGGGAGTTTGTCACCCTCCATCGAGGCACCCCTCATGGGGGGGGAAAGACGGTCATTGGCCATCATAATTTCTTTATGGCTTATGCACATGTTGCCCATGACTGTAACATCGGGAATCAGGTCGTCCTGGCCAATGGGGCTACCTTGGCCGGACATATTTTGATTGAAGATCATGCGATTATCGGTGGCCTTTCCGCCATCCACCAGTTTTGCCGGGTGGGCACCCATGCCTTTATCAGTGGCCTCACCGGCGTGACCCTTGACATTCCTCCCTACATGCTGGCATCCGGAAGCCGGGCCAAGCTCTTCGGTCTCAACACCGTTGGCCTCAAGCGCCACCGTTTTTCGGAGGAGACCCTGAAGGCGTTGAAAAAGGCCTATCGCATCTTTTTTCGCTCCGGCCTCACCTTGGAGAAAGCAATAAAGACGGTGGGAGAGGATGAGATCTCCCAGACGCCAGAGGTTCAGCATCTCCTCCACTTTATCCAACATACGAAGAGGGGGATCAGCCGTTAAGTGGAAAAGATCAGGGTGGGTGTGGTCGGTGTCGGTTACTTTGGCCAATTCCATGTAGAAAAATATGCCAAAATGGATGGCGTGGATTTGGTCGGCGTGGTCGATATTGACCCCTCTCGTAACAGAGAGATCGCCAAACGATATCGCACCCAACCCTTCCTCAATCACTCTGACCTTTTTGATAAAGTTCAGGCAGTCAGTATCTCCGTCCCAACACCTTCCCACTATTCCATCACAAAAGATTTTTTCCTGCAGGGGATTGACGTCCTTTTAGAAAAGCCCATCGCAAGCACCCTTCAGGAGGCCGATGAACTGATCCAGTTGGCAGATTCGAAGGGTCTGATCTTCCAGGTGGGTCACCTGGAACGATTCAACGGCGCCTATTCCGCCCTGGAGGGGATCGTTCAACATCCTCTGTTCATCGAATCCTATCGCATGAGCCCCTTCACAACAAGAGGAACAGAGGTCCATGTCGTGTTAGATTTAATGGTCCACGATATCGATATCCTGTTGAGCCTGGTGAACTCAAAGGTGAAACAGATTCACGCTGTCGGTATTCCCATTCTCACACACCGCTCAGACATTGCGAATGCCCGGATCGAGTTCGAAAACGGATGCATAGCGAATTTGACTGCAAGCCGGGTTTCCAAGGAGAAGACACGAAAGACCCGAATCTTTCAACCCGATGGGATCCTCTCCATTGACTACCTCACCCAAAAGGTCTCTTTCTCTAAAAAGGTGGTCCATCCGGGAAGAGAAGTGATTCCTGAAATGGTGACAGAATCGATTCCGGTCAGGAAGGTCGATCTTCTAGAGGCTGAGATTCACTCCTTTCTCCAGAGTGTGAGAGATCGTAAAAATGCCCGGGTCTCCGGACTGGATGGAAAGCGGGCCTTAGAGGTGGCACTCCAGATTATCCTGAAGGCCGACGAACTCATCAAAAAAAGAGAAAATTAAGGAAGGCGAAACCGATGGAATCGAAGAAGGTCTTATTGGTCGCCGGAGAAGTTTCGGGAGACCTTCATGGCGCTCACCTCGTGGAGGCCATCCACCGGGTCGATCCGGAAGTCCGGTTCTTCGGTGTCGGGGGAGAGGGTTTGAAAAAAAGGGGGATGAAGATTCTTTACTCCTTCCAATCCCTATCTGTCGTTGGCATTACAGAGGTCTTTTTCAAAATTAGATCCATCCTGAAAGCCCTGCGGTTATTGAAGAAATTCCTCGATCAGGAGAGACCGGATCTCGTCATCCTGATCGACTTTCCGGATTTCAACCTGAGATTGGCCAGAATGGCCCACCGAAGGGGGATTCCGGTCCTCTACTATATCAGTCCACAGGTGTGGGCCTGGAGGCCTAAAAGGGTGAAGGTGATCGCCGAGAGGGTGAAGAAAATGGTTGTCCTCTTTCCCTTTGAGGCTCCTCTCTATGAAGCCGCAGGGGTCGATGTCGAGTGGGTGGGCCATCCCCTCCTCGATATCGTGAAGCCTGCCCTCTCTAAAGAAGCGGCTTTCGAACAATTCGGCCTCGATCCCCAGCGAAGGACCATCGCCCTGCTTCCCGGAAGCCGAATGCATGAGGTGAAAAGGCTTCTTCCATCACTTCTGGATGCTGCCCATCTCCTTGACCAGGAGATCCCGGGCCTTCAGTTCATCATCCCCCTTGCACCTGGAATTCTCAGGGCGAGCTTATCCCCTTATATGAAAAATATTTCTGTACTGGTGAAAGTGGCCGAGGGTTGGGCCTATGATGTGATGAACCTTTCTGAACTTCTGATCACTGCTTCAGGAACGGCCACGCTGGAGGGAGCGATCCTCGGAAAACCAATGGTCATCATCTACAAAATCTCGTCTCTCTCCTACTGGATCGGCAGGATGTTGGTACATGTTGACCACATCGGCCTGGTCAATCTGGTGGCAGGAAAAGAGATCGTCCCTGAACTGATTCAGGATGATGCCAATCCCCAAAGGATTGCAGAGGAAGCTTTTCGTATTCTAAAGGATCCAATCCTCCTCCGGCGGATGACCGAATCGATGGTGGAAGTCCGTCATCGCCTTGGAGAACCTGGAGCCGCCCAAAGAGCTGCACGCATTGTCATCTCCTTGCTTCAATAGGGAAAATTGTGATAGAAATAAAGAATAAAATATATCTTTGGGTTAAGGTAAGGAAGCCAGTTTGCCTGCCCTGCCTATCGCAGGCAGGCGCAGGCAGGGTATAGGGTCAAAGGGTTACGACTAAAAGATTTCAAAGACCAACAACATGACCCTTTAACAAAACAGGCCTGTACCATATTAGGTTCAGGGCAGGCATCTTCACCCTGGCCATTGAACCTATGACCTTATTTTCTATATAACAAACATGGAACTCTATCGACGGCTCATCCATCTGGTCAAACCCTACTGGATCAAGCTGGGTCTGGCCATGATCTGTATGCTGATTGTCTCCCTCTTAACAGCCGCCCAGGCATTCCTCGTCAAACCTGCCTTGGATGATGTGTTCCTCAAGAGGAATCAAGAGATGCTCTTTCTCCTTCCCATTGCCATCATCCTTCTCTTTCTCCTCAAAGGAGTCTTCGATTACATCCAGGCCTACCTGATGAACTATGTGGGCCTGAGGATTGTGGCGGATATAAGGGAGAGACTCTATAACCATCTCCAAAACCTATCCCTCTCCTTCTTCACCAGAACACCTACCGGAATCCTCATTTCCCGGATCACCAATGATGTCAACCTTATTCAGGGATCGGTCTCCAATGCCATCACCGGCCTTCTCAAGGATGCCTTCACCATCTTTGGACTCACAGGCGTTATCTTCTACCGAAACTGGAAACTGGCAATAATCGCATTCCTCATCTTTCCTCTGGCCATCTTTCCCATTAAAGAATTTGGAAAGAGGCTTCGGAAATTTAGCCGGAAGAGTCAACAGCGAATGGGCTCCATCACGACCTTCCTCCATGAGACCATTACGGGAAACCGGATCGTCAAGGCCTTCAATATGGAAGATTATGAGAAGCGCCGCTTTGCCGAAGAGAATGAGCGATTCTTCAAAATCATTCTCAAACGAGTGAAGGTCCGGGCCCTCTCTCATCCCTTGATGGAGTTGCTGGGGGGGATCGGAGTGGCTGCCATCATCTGGGTGGGAGGTTACAGCGTCATTCGAGGGGAATTAACCCCCGGAACCTTCTTCTCCTTTATGACCGCCCTTCTCATGCTCTATGCGCCCATTCGAGACTTGAGCAAGGTGAACCTTGAAGTCCAGGAGGGACTGGCAGCGGCGGCCCGTGTTTATGAACTCCTCGATACTGTCCCTGACATCAAGGACGAAGAGGGAGCCATTCCCCTCCCTCTTATCTCCAAAGGCATCGAATTTCAAAGGGTCACTTTTAAATACGGAGAGGAGGCCGTACTGAAACAGATCTCTCTTCATGTGAAGGTCGGGGAAGTGATCGCCCTGGTGGGGATGAGCGGTGCGGGTAAGACCTCTCTGGTCAATCTGTTGCCACGCTTCTATGATGTGGAAGAAGGTCAAGTGCTCATCGATGCTTACGACATACGAAAGGTTACTCTCCAGTCCTTAAGGGATCAGATCGGTCTGGTTACTCAGCAGACGATCCTCTTTAATGATACCATTCGAAATAATATCGCCTATGGAAGTCTGAACTGTTCTGATCAGGAGATCATCGAAGCAGCAAAAGCAGCCAATGCCCATGATTTCATCGAGAAACTTCCCCAGGGATACGAAACCATTATTGGTGAACAGGGGGTCAAACTTTCCGGTGGGGAACGACAGCGCCTCTCAATCGCCAGAGCCCTCTTAAAGAATGCGCCCATCCTCATATTGGACGAAGCCACCTCTTCCCTCGACTCCGATTCTGAAACAGAGGTTCAAAATGCCTTGGAAAGGCTGATGAAAGGCCGAACGGTCTTCGTCATCGCTCATCGCCTCTCAACTATCCGAAATGCCCACCGCATCATCGTTCTCTCTGAGGGTCAGATTGTGGAGGAAGGGACACATGAGGAATTGATGTCTCTTAATGGGGAATACCGGCGACTCTACGATCTTCAGTTCAAAGATGACGGAACGAGAGTTTTGAAGGAAGCCAAAGCGAAGAAGGTCTATTAAAAAAGAAGTGTCCAAGGGGTCTAGGGGTCGAGTGGAAAAAAATTTCTTACACTTGAACCCTTGACCCCATGAATCCTTGAACTCTTTTAGTACAGTATGGTTTTTAAAACTCTGAAAAAGAAATGGGTCTCCTGGTGGGGTCCATGGTTAGCCTACTGGGCCATCAAGATTTTGTGCCAAACCATACGGTTTGAAGAGGTCAATCCAGAGATTCCGAGATGGTTTTGGGAGAAAGGAATCCCTGTCATCGGGGCCTTCTGGCATGGAAGGCTATTGATGATGCCCATCGCCTATAAAGGAAAAAAATTAAGCTTTCTTGTCTCTCCCCATCGGGATGGTCAGGTGGTGGGAAAAGCCCTGAAGCGGTTTGGGTTCCATGCCATTTTGGGTTCAACGACTCGGAAAGGCTTTTCCGGTTTCAAACAGATGGTCAAGGCTCATGGGTCGGATATCGCCATTGTTCCAGACGGACCGAGGGGACCTCGTCATCGGGTACAGATTGGTGTGATCGAATTGGCCAAGCTGACGGGGAGGGCTGTGGTTCCAATAACCTTCAGTGCCTCGAAAAGGAAGATCTTTAGCACTTGGGATCAGTTCCTCCTCCCCTATCCTTTCTCAAAAGGGGTATTCATCTGGGGAGAACCCATTTATGTGGATCCAGATGGAGATCGAGCCTATCTTGAAGAGAAGAGAATGCTTTTGGAAAAAAGACTCAATGAAATGACTGAAAGGGCAGACCATTATTTTGATTCCCCTCACCCCCTCCCTCTCCCCCAAGGGGAGAGGGGAGGGTGAGGGGGCCTTTACCAAAGATGATTTACCACCTCTACAACATCTTACTCACGCTTCTTCTCATCCTCGTAAGTCCTTACTTCCTTCTGCGAAGCCTTGTCCAAAAACGTTTTCGAAAGGAGTTTATTCAGCGGATGGGATGCTTTTCGTACCTGTCGGTTAAAAGGCCGATCTGGATCCATGCCGCATCTATCGGAGAGGTCTTCTGTTCGATCCCCCTAATAAAAAGGATCAAAAGGGCGTTTTCCCATTGTGAAATCGTTCTGACCACAATGACCCGGACAGGAAATGAGGCTGCCAAAACCCATATCCCGGAGGCGGACGGGGTTCTCTTTTTCCCGATCGACCATCCCCTCTTCCTCCAGAGAACGATTGAAAGAATCGAGCCCGGCCTCTTCCTCATTGCAGAGACCGAACTCTGGCCTAACCTCCTTCGCTTCTGTGGAAAGAGGAAGGTTCCCATCGTCCTCTTTAACGGGAGGATTTCTGAAAAGTCATTTCGACGCTACCTCTTCTTGAAGTTCTTTTTTAAAGAATGTTTGAAATATATCTCTCTCTTCTTAATGCAGACAGAAAAGGATCGAGCCCGAATCATCAAAATGGGTGCAGCCACAGATAAGACGAAGGTGGTGGGAAATTTAAAGTTCGACCAAACCCTCACCCCATACAACCGAGAAGCAACGATTGAAATGGCTAACTCCCTCAACCTTAAAGGGGAGGAGCAAATCCTGATTGCAGGGTCCACCCACTCCGGAGAGGAGGAGATCTTCATCAGCCTCTTTAAAGACCTGAAAGAGCGCAATCCCCATCTCATCCTCATCCTGGCCCCCCGCCATCTCGAACGGCTGGAGGAGGTGGAGAGGATTTTAAAAAAAGAGTCCCTCTCCTGGAAGAGAAGGACATCCCTTGCTGCGAATCTATCCCGGTCCGGTGAAGACGCAACGGAGAGACCCGAAGTGATTCTTCTGGATACAATGGGCGAATTGATGAGCCTTTACCGTCTTGGGACATTGGTCTTTATCGGTGGAAGCCTTGTCCCGGTGGGTGGTCACAACCCTCTTGAGCCTTTGTTCTTTAAAAAGTGTGTCCTCTTCGGTCCTCATATGTTTCACTTCTTAGAAATCTCCCGTCATCTCATTGAAGCGGGAGGAGCGATCCAAGTAAAGGGAAGAGAAGATCTTTTTTCTCACCTGAAACACCTTCTTTCTGACGAAGGAGCACGGAGAGAAGTAGGAGAGAAAGGCTATCAACTTCTTCAGAAGCATCAAGGGGCGACCGAAAGGATGTTTGAGGAAATTCGACCTTTCATTAAAGAGATTGCAGATCGCAGATTGTAGATTGCAGATTGAAAATCTAAAATCTTAAATTGAATTGTAAATTTGAATTCAATCTGAAATCCAAAAAAATGAGCTGGCGCATCGACCGATTCCTTTATCAAAATGAGAAATCCATTTGGGAAAAGATACTTCTTTTCCCTCTTTACCTTCTCTCCCTTCCCTATGGAGGAGCGGTTCGGTTGAGGGCCCTTCTCTATTCTCTCGGCCTTTTGAATTCCAAACACCTTCCCTGTCCGGTCATCTGTGTGGGCAATATCACTGTGGGGGGAACGGGGAAGACTCCTCTCGTGATGGCATTGGCAAAGGGGTTGATGAAGAGGGGAATCCTTGTGGCCATTCTGAGCAGAGGATATAAAGGAAGGAAACCATCCGGGCCGCTGGTGAGCGATGGTCGGATCGTCTCCCTCTCACCGGAGGAGTCAGGCGATGAATCCCTCCTGATGGCAGAAGCCCTCAAGGGTATCCCTGTCCTTGTTGGAAAAAATCGTTTCGCAAACGGTCGGATCGCTCTTCAACGATTCGGCATTCGCGGGCTGCTGCTGGACGACGGGTATCAGCATCTTCAACTCTACCGCGATTTAAACATCCTGCTCATCGATTCGCACATCGGTTTTGGAGACCATCACCTCCTGCCGAGGGGTATCCTGAGGGAACCTCTTTCTCATCTCCGAAGAGCCCATCTCTTCCTCTTAACCAAAGTGGAGCACCCCGAGGCATGTCAACCCCTGGAGGCAAGACTCCATCAGATCCATCCCTCTGCACAGGTATTCCATAGCCACTACGAACCCCTGGGCCTAACCGGCCCTGAGGAGGAGTGGGAGGAGCTTCATTCCCTGAAAGGGAAAAAGGTTCTCGCCCTTTCCGGGATCGCTGACCCCGGCTACTTCTCTTCCCTGTTGAGGAAATGCGAGATGGAAATTGTGAGGGAGGTGATCTTCCCGGATCATCATCTCTACACGGCCAAAGATCTGACTTCCATCCGGGGAAAAGTTAAAGAGGTGGATCGGGTTGTGACGACGGAGAAGGATATGGTAAAATTAAAAAATTTAAGTATCGATCATCTTCCCCTTCGGGCCCTTCGCATCGAAGTGAAGATTTGGGAGGAAGAAGAGTTTTATAAAAGGGTGATGGAATTATTTAAAATTAAGAGTTATAAATTATGAGCTAACGGACACGTGACTCGGTCACGTTATTTTTTAAGGAGAGGAAAAGGATGAGCGAGCTTATAAAAATATTTGACACCACGCTGCGCGATGGGGAGCAATCCCCCGGGGCGACGATGAATATTGCCGAGAAGGTGAGGATCGCTGAGCAATTGGAAAAACTGAATGTGGACATCATCGAAGCAGGATTTCCCATCTCTTCAGAGGGAGATTTTGAAGCGGTCAAGGCCATTGCACGAATCATCAAGCGTTCGGAAGTGGCTGCTCTGGCCAGGACGAATCCCAAAGATATTGATCAGGCCTGGGAGGCGGTCAAAGGAGCTAAGTTTCCTCGGCTTCACACCTTCATCTCCACCTCTGACATTCATCTCAAACACCAGTTAAAGAAATCGAAGCAGGAAGTCATCCAGATGGCTGCCCGTTCAGTGGCAAGGGCAAAGCGTTATGCGCCCAATATTGAATTCTCAGCCATGGATGCGACCCGCACCGATGTCGAATTCCTTTCTGCCGTAATCGAAGCAGCGATTCGCGCCGGGGCGACCACTATCAACATTCCTGATACGGTGGGCTATGCTATCCCCTCCGAGTTTGGGAATCTCATCCGAACCCTCCGGCAGAGGGTAAAGGGTATCGAGAAGGCTACCCTGAGTGTTCACTGCCATAATGATCTCGGCCTGGCAGTTGCGAATTCCCTCGCCGCTATTCAGAATGGTGCCCGACAGATCGAGTGTACGATCAATGGAATTGGTGAAAGGGCAGGAAATACTTCCCTTGAAGAAGTGGTCATGGCCATCCGGACGAGGAAAGATCTGTTCGGCTTTCATACGCGGCTCATCCCCAGACACATTTACGCTACAAGCCGCTTAGTTTCGAAGATCACCGGCATGGTCGTCCAGCCCAACAAGGCCGTTGTAGGGGCGAATGCCTTTGCCCATGAATCCGGGATCCATCAGGATGGCATCCTCAAGGAGAAACTGACCTATGAAATTATGACTCCGGAATCGGTGGGAATTCCAAAAACCTCTCTCGTCTTGGGGAAACTCTCTGGAAGGCATGCCTTCA
>JBFMAE010000147.1:0-6162 GCA_040756085.1 Thermodesulfobacteriota bacterium
TTACAGCCACTATACCAAGGCGATCTCCCCCGATGTCTTCACCCCTCTCTATGGAACCTTTATCATCTGGGTGATGCTGATGGTGGGAGGGAGTGGAAACAATAAAGGTGCGATTCTGGGAGCCTTTGTCGTCTGGGGAATCTGGATCGGCACAAAGTTCATGACCGATCTCCTTCCTTATACCCTGAAGGCCAGGGCCCCTTATATCCGTTTTCTTCTCATCGGGATCCTTCTGGAAATCATTCTTATCTATCGACCGCAGGGTCTTCTGGGTGAGGAGAAGAAGGTTTCTAAGATGATCGATTAAAAAAGGGAGGTCTCCCAAGAGACCTCCCTCCATGGAGGGTTATTCCTTTGGAATCTCAAACTCCAGCCTAACCGTAATGATATTTCCACCCTTATATTGCCAGACCTCAATCGGAGTGATCACGTCTCCATTGGCATCGAAATCGACCGAACCTGAAGCGCCTTCATAGTTGATCTCCTTTTTTTGGTTAAGAAGCTCGAAGGCCTTTTTGAATTCACCCGATTTGATCACCTCCCCGGGGGGATTGGCCACGGCGCGGAGATTGTCCCGAATATTTTTTGAGTTGATGGGCAACCCCTTTGCCTTAGCGGCATAGGCGGCCAGTCCGATCACGGCGACCGCATCGTATCCATTGGTGATGTAAGGCAGGGGAGGAAGTTTGCCGAATTCTTTGGTGAAATCCCCGACAAAAATATCATAAGCATCGCCCTTTGCCGAGGCAGCAACGGTTCCATATTGGCCCTCCACATTGGGTGCTCCAACGGCCTTGATGATGTCGAAGGATTTCGTGCCATCACAATAGAGGAAGTTCTTGAATTTGAAAAACTCGATTGCTTCTTTGATATAAACCTTGGCATGATCGGGATAACTGAAGGCGCAAAGGACCACGGGTTTCTTTTCCATAGCCTTCTTCAATTCTGCGGTGTAGGACTCCGCAGCCTTCTCGTCATGGGGGACCATGGCCAGCACCTTACCGCCCCGTTTCTCAAAGGATTTCTTAAACTGCTCGGCAAGACCCTGACCATAGGGATTGTTCACATAAAGGACCGAGGCAGTCTTATTCCCCAACTCCCTCGCCAGTTTGCCCGCGATGACACCTTGGAGCGCATCAGAAGGGCAGGTCCGGTAGAGGAAATCCTTCCCTTTGTCGGCAGGAAGGACGGAGATGAGGGGAGAGGTTGAGGCAGGTGAGATTTGAATAACCCCAGCAGGAATGGTTACGGATTCGGCCACGGGGATGGTGACACCACTCGCCAACGAACCCACAATCGCCAACACCTTATTTATCTCGACCAATTTTTTGGCTGCGTTGACGCCCGGGATAGCAGAAGTCTCACTATCTTCATTAAAAAGTTTCACATCGAGTCCTGCTTCCTTTAACTGTTTCGCCGCCAACTCACAGCCATTCTTAATGTTCGGCCCAAATTCCTTTAGAGGACCGGTATAGTCGAGAAGGGTTCCGATCCTCACCTCCTGGGCCATCGAAGCACCGGAAAAGATGAAAAAACAGAGACATAACAATAATACAAACAGATATTTAGCCATATTTTTCCCTCCTTTCAATCGAAGAAGTGACTGTTGAAAAAAGGTTCACCTCCTTTCCTGGTTAAGATTAACTATTGATGAATTCGTAAAAAGTTGTCATTCCCGTGAAACTTGTCCTCGCGAAAGCGGGGAACGGGAATCCAGAGGAATTCTAAATGCCTAAAAAGACTGGATTCCTGCTGGAGTTTACCCCGTACCTGATACGGGACAGAAATGACAGAAAATATCCTTTTCAGACTTTTTACGAGACCATCACTATTAAAATAGCTAAAGTTTTTCCTTCTGTCAATGAGGATTCTTTTAGTAAAACCAGACTTCTTGAGCTTCTTCATTCAATGAGCAGCGTAAATATGTTTCAGCCCCTGGATGGCTTGGATTCGTTCCTGAGCTAACTGGATGGCTGTATTATAGGTAGAGATGTTCCGCTCCTTGCTGATACGGAAAATTTCCATCAGTCTTAGGTAGATATTTGCAGCCTTTCGGAAGGCCCGTTCCCGATTGAAGCCTTGCTGTTCATCAGCCACCTGGATCAATCCCCCGCTATTGATGACAAAGTCCGGGCAGTAAAGGATCCCTCGTTCTCTCAACATATCTCCATGTATAGGTTCGGCCAGCTGATTGTTAGCCGCTCCACCGATCACTTGACATTTCAGTCGGGGGATTGTTCGATCATTCAAAATACCTCCAATCGCATTGGGAGAAAAGATATGGCAATCGATGTCGTAGATCCTTTCTGGTTCCACCACCATCATATCCTTATAACTTCCTTTGACCACTTCTATCCTCTTGGGTTCTGTGTCGCTAATAATGCACTCAGCGCCGTCATGCTGGAGGTAATTGATGAGATGGCAGCCGACCTTCCCTACACCCTGAATAGCCACCCGCTTACCCTGCAGAGATTCACTTCCCCAGCACCAATTGGCAGCCGCTTTGAGGCCATGCCAGACACCATAAGCGGTGATGACGGCGGTGTCGCCCGAACCTCCATATTCTTCTGGCAAGGCGCACACATACGGAGTTTCCTGCCGGGCCCAGACAAAGTCCTCATTGACTGTTCCCAAATCGGTACCCGTAATAAATCGACCGCCCAGGGTATTAATGAATCTTCCCAAAGACCTGAAAAGAGCCTCGCATTTTTCGGTTGGGGGATCCCCCCAGATAATACACTTTCCTCCCCCTAAGTTTAACCCTGCTGCTGCGATTTTAAAGGTCATCGCTTTTGAAAGACGCAAGACATCTTCAATGGCCTCTTCTTCGGTATCATAAATATACATTCGACAGCCTCCAGTGGCTGGTCCCAAAGTCGTATCATGGATAGCAATGATCGCTCTGAGCCCTGTTGATTTATCATAACAAAATATGAGTTGTTCGTGACCTTCCTGTGCCATCCTTTCGAAAATCTTCATTTCCCTTTCCCCCTTTCAACTTTGCGGAAAATCATGATGGGTGTAAGGTGTAATAAGTTCGCAGAATCATGGATTGATATCATTGTTTATAAAATAGGACTACCGAACATGAAGGTTCCATGCTGCCACAAAGGCAAAGCCCTTTTCAGTTAAGGCTTGGGCCGTTCGGTTGACAGCATCATGTTTGTCCATATAATTCTTCTCCAGTCGGGGCATATCCCCAGAGGCGAGAAGCTCTCCTTTATCTCTAAAATAATCCAAGACATCTGACGGATGATCCCGTCTCTGCTCTACCTCGATCTCTCCTCCTTCGTGCTTGGCTGAGATATTTGGCACCCGGGAGGCCACTTCTAAGAGATCACAACGGCGGTTATAGGGCTGCCGGACGATACTCTTCCAGGTCTCGGTGATATGATGTTCAATCCGCACCCTATTCTCCAGCCCAAGTTTTCGGCGAACCTCACCGGATAGCTCCAGAGTCTGGCAATTGACCGAATTGCTCAGATTAAAACCAACTAATGGTGTAGACCTATCCTCCCGGGCGAAGAGTCGGGCTGTCATTAATGTCCAGAGAACAGAATAGGGGTTATCATTGCCCATAAAGACGGAAATTTTAAACTCCATATCGATACCCAATTTGAAAAGCAGATAACCTAAAAGAACAGTCCCGGGATTGATGTTGAGCACCTGCTGGATCCCGTACTCCGTATAGTAGTAAAGATATTCATCCACCCATCGAAGGGCATATTCATTGGGTTGTCCAATCCCTCCAAAGTAGCCTGTGATCGTTTGCGGGCCTCCAAGGTGTATATTCGATCCATCGGTCCCTTTGGTATCGAGAGTCTCTACATAACTTGCGCCGATGATCTGCATCGCTGCAGCCACGGCCAGAATATCCCCCTGGTCCTTTTCCTGCTCCTTCATCTTTCGAACACGAATGTACCTTGCAGGCATAACTTCCTGTTCCTCAATGGCGTGACGGGCTTCTGTCATCAGCCAGGGGAAGAATTGAAGGGCGCTGATCTCGAGGGTGACAGCCTTCCTTTCATCAAAGGACATCTCATCCGCCTTCTTCCCAAGCACTCTTCTCCGGAAATGGGGAATGGAGATGAAGGAGCTTTTATCTCGTTTCGTCATCAACCATTCCAGATCCTTCAAGTAGGGGGAATCGATCTCTCGGAGTCTCATAAGAAGATTCGGAAGTTCTCGAGCCTCTCTTGCCCGTTCATTGATCTGCTCGGGGGTCCCATACCTTGCCACCACTTCCAGCAGAGCGTTGATCACAGGATTATCCGGTTCAAGAAGGAATTGATTGATCTCTTCTAAGGTCGGAGGTTCGATTCTTAGACGTTCTCTCAAGGCCATCTTTCCCCCTTCGAGACCCCATGAGAATGGGATATTTCTTTCTCCGGTGAGGGAACATCTGGAGTTACCATCATTTCATCAATAGGCAATTCATCATGCCCAGAGGGCACCCACGAATGATGAAAATAATCACTGCGAACGAATTTCACGAATAAAACCTATTCGTGTCATTCGCTGTCATTCGTGCTATTCTTTTTTATTTTCTGAGCAATTACTTTCCTAGTGCCGCCATCAGTTTTTGGTACTCTCCTTCCACCATGCTGTAAGTATGTTTGGCTTCAGGAAACCTTCCGGTTCTCACATCTTCAGCATAGGCCTGGAGAGCCTTTAACGTCTCCTCTCCGAGATTCGCATATTTCTTGACAAATTTAGCTGTAAAAGCCTGAAAGATTCCCAGAATATCGCTGACAATCATGAGTTGACCATCAGCGTCCCCCCCGGCTCCAATGCTATAGACAGGAATGGTTAATTCATCCCGAATGATTTTACACACCTCTGGAGGAACCGCCTCAACAAGGAGGGCAAAAGCCCCAGCTTTTTGGATGGCTTTGGCATCCTCAATCAATTCCATCGCCGATTCAGCGGTTCGACCTTGTGCCTTGAATCCACCGAGCTGTCCTGAACTTTGAGGGGTCAGGCCAATATGCCCCATCACTAGCATGCCACCCTCCGCAATCGCCCTGACCTGGGCAAAAACCCTCCGGCCCCCTTCGAGTTTAATCGCATCCACCCGAGCTTCTTTAAAAAAACGGCCAGCATTTCGAATTGCATCGTCGATGTTGACTTGATAGGAGAGAAATGGCATGTCGCCGATGATAAAAGTATTCGGGGCACCCCGGCGAACCGCTTCAGAATGGCAGATACACTGATCCATGGTGACAGGAATGGTACCTTCGTAGCCGTAGATACACATCCCCAGGGAATCTCCCACCAGGATCATGTCCATGCCCGTTTTTTCTGCAAATTGAGCTGTCCAATAATCGTAGGCAGTAATCCAAACAACCTTCTTACCAGATTCCTTCATCTTTTGGAGGTCGAATCTGTTCAGCTTTTGTTTTGTCATATCTATCTCCGATCATGTCAGGCATCAGAGGCTCCTCGAAGAACGAGGCCTGTAATGACAAATCTTTTAAACTCCCATTAGCTTCTCCTTGGATCACTCGTTGTCATATTCGATTGGCAAGCCCCCATCGCCTTTTACTTCCGAGAGAACCAGAAAGGTCTCTACCTTGCCGATGCCACTGATCGATGCAATCTTCTCCTTTATGATCTCGCCGAGATGTTCCAAATCACGGGCAGCCACATGGACCAAGTAATCGAAGCGGCCGGTAACATGGTAGCAAGCTCGAACATTCGGAATCTTTTGAATCCCCTTTTCAAATGAGCGGATATAGTTCACATTATGGCGGTCAAGGGTTACTGACACAAAACCTTGGATGTTGAACCCTAAAGCTTGTGGATTGATGATTGCCCGATATCCGAGGACTACCCCACGCTCCTCCAACTGGCGAATACGCTCCAGCATAGTAGAGGGTGCTACGCCGAATTCCCGGGCGAGGTCGGAATTGGTTTTCCGACCATTGACCTGTAGGGCTTGAATGATTTTGCGGTTAAGTTCATCCATTTCCGAATTATTAGCGTTAATTGTTCCCTTTATCAAAATAAAATTTGTTTGTCAAGAATTATTTTCGAATTTGTTACGGAATAATCATTTGTGTACTTTTTGTAAAAATCATTTATGGACATACCGTCGTAGTAAAGAGGGGGGTCTGGGGGGAGACTCATAACTTGGCCAGGTTGTGGAAAACTTTTTAACCC
>JBFMAE010000148.1:0-8249 GCA_040756085.1 Thermodesulfobacteriota bacterium
CCCATCGAGCTTTACTCCAATCCTCGTGAGGTAATACCACCGACCGGAGAGCCGGATGCGGGAGATCCGCACGTCCGGTTCGGAGGGAGGGGTGACGCAAACCAATGCGTTATCCCTACCCCTATAGACGTTGTCCCCCGGATCAAGTCCGGGGTAGGCTCTGCGAATGCAGGGAACCAGAGACATATGAATCTGGATTCCTGTTTTCACAGGAAACCCTGGATTCCCGCCTGCCTGCAGGCAGGTTTGAACGGGAATGACTGAATCGGAAGTTCCCCTCTTAAAAATTCCAACGTTTAATAACTTAACTTGCCAATAATTTCCCAAACCCCGACAAAATGTCAGTTCTGTAAGGGAATTTTTATCCAGTTCATAAACCTCTCTGGATAGCACACCACAAATCAATTCATTTTTAAAGTCAATAAGTTATAAATAACAAATTCATTTTTGTTGCTCTTTGGCATATATTTTGCTTAATATCAGTGAAAGTTGAAAAAAATGGAGGTAATTGAATGTCGTTGATGGAAAAAGATGAAGTGTTAACCACGGATGAAGCCATTACCTATTTGAAAATTTCAAAACCCACATTCCTTAAATATATCCGCCTTGGAAGAATAAAGGCAATTAAGGCAGGAAAGGGGTGGAGGGTTCTCCACTCTGAATTGAATCGATTTTTGAAAGGAGAGATAAGTCAATGAAATTTAAGAATTTAATCCAGTTGGGAATTCTTTTTATCCTTCTCACCCTATCTACATCCATAAGTGGGAAAGATTTAGAAGGTAAGATCCAGATTGGTATTATCCAATGGGCAGAGTCTCCCATCTCCTATACCAGGACATGTGAAGGATTTATTGAGGGCATGAAGGAATCAGGTTATGAAGAAGGGAGGAATGTTCAGTATGATATTCAAATTGCAATGGGAAGTAGAGAAAAGGCCCAGGAGATTGCAAAGGAATTTATCCGTAAGAAAGTTGATCTCATTTGCGCCCTTGGAACCATTCCATCTTTAGTGGCCCTCGAAGCCACAAAAGAGATTCCCATCATCTATTCCATTGTCGCTGAGCCCAAGGCCACCGGGATCATTGAATCCTGGGTATGTTCTGGAAAGAATATCACAGGAGTTTCAATGAAGATTCCCATGGAGAAACAATTGGAGATGGTTCAGAAGGCAGTACCCAAATTGAAACGATTTGGGATCCTTTATTGTCTTTCGACACCTCAAGCCATTGTGACCGCTGAAGAGGCTAATCAGATAGCGAAGAAATTGGGTATGACCCCTCATTCCTGTTCCATACATTCTGATCATTTAGAACGATTACCTTCTGTAACAGAGACCTTAGCCAAAAGAGTGGATGCAATCTATATCCCTACAGATCCCATTCTAACCGTAAAAGAGAATCTCCTTAAAATTATTGAAGTTTCCTCAAGATTTAAAGTCCCCGTTATTGCGGTCAGCGATGATGCAGTTGAGTTAGGTGCGTTGATGGCTCTGCACTGCGATTTTAGAGAAATAGGGAGACAGGCCGCACCCATGGTTGTAAAGATTTTTAAAGGGATGAAGCCCATAGATATTCCCTCTCAGATGCCGTTGAGCCAACGGCTAACGGTAAATTTAAAGACTGCCAAACGATTGGGGATTACGATCAATCCTCATTTTTTAAGTTTAGCTCACCGAGTAATTGAATGAGGGAACCCCTCACCTCAATCCTCTCCCCAACGGGGAGAGGGGAGGATGAGGGGAGTTTAGCTCACAGGGTGATTGAATGAGTGAGCCACGCCTCACCTTATTCCTCTCCCCAACGGGGAGAGGAGAGGATGAGGGGGAGAGGCGAGAGTAATGCTAGGGAAAATTAAAAATAGCCTGAAACTGAAATGGATGATCTTTTCCATCTTATTAGCCACTGTTCCACTGGCCATTGCAGGTTTCAATATCATTCAGATCTATCAGAAAGACTTGAAAAAGTCGATTTTCGAGACAGAAGAGGTGAAAGCCAATATAGTTGTGGAAAAAATAGAGGCTTTTTTTGAAAAAGTCACCAGCAATCTCCTCTTTCTCGTAAGGGATGAAAATTTTAGAAAGAGCGGCTTCTCCCATACAAAGGGTTATTTAGAAAATCTCCTTTATCAAAATGATTACCTCGTAGGGTTGACTTTATTGAATGAAAAAGGACAGGAGACCGTCAAAGTTTCAAAATACAAAGTTATAGGCCCATCCGATCTGAAAGACCAATCGAAGAGTCATATGTTTATGGTCGCCTCAGAAGGGAAAATTTTTTATGGTAATCTACATCTCACCCCCGAAGGGTTCCATATAATGGTCATTGCAGTTCCTATCGAAAAATATAGAGGGAGAATAATTGGTGTATTAAGTGCAAAGATAAATCTTCAACACCTATTGAATTTGATTTCAAGGACCTGGATTGGAGAGAAGCGCCTGGTTTGTGTCATGGATCGAGAAGGTTATTTGATAGCCGATCATCATTTGGATCCCCTTCTATTTAGTCCATTCTTAGATCGGGTAATTGCAGGGAAAGAGGGGAGTTTAGAGTATAAACATCCTCAAGGGGAAGAGGTTTTGGTGATCTATAAGCCTTTGAAAGAGCTGATGAGATGGAGTGTAATTGTTCAAGTCCCGTTAGAAGAAATTTATAGGCCGGTTAGAGAGATGATTCGTAGTGGTATTATATGGATTTTAATCACACTCTGTATAGCGATCACGATCAGCCTTATCCTAACAAGAAAGTTAATCAGTCCGATCAAAAGTTTATCTAAGGGGATGATAAAAGTCGCAAAGGGAAATTTGGATGTCCATATCCATTCTACTGCCCAGGATGAAATTGGGATCCTGACCGAATCCTTCAATCAAATGGTTCGGGATTTAAAAGAATCTCAAAAGACCATTAAAGAGGCAGAGGAGAAATATCGAAGGATCTTCGAAAACTCGAAGGATACGGTCTATATTACTTCTGTTGATGGAAAATGGATTGATGTCAACCAGGCAGGGGTAGAGATGTTTGGGTATTCAAGTAAGGAAGAATTGATGCAAATTCATGTCAAAGATACCTATCTCAATCCAGAGGAATGCAAGCGATTCCAAAACGAGATCGCCAAAGAAGGGTTTATCAAAGATTTTGAGGTCAAATTAAAGAAAAAGGATGGGACTCCTATTGACGTCCTCATCACTGCAAGCATGAGAAGGGATGAAGAAGGCGATATCATCGGTTATGAAGGGAACATTAAAGACATCTCCCTTCGGAAAAGGGTGATGGGAGAACTGCTTCAAAGAACAGAAGAACTGCAAACCCTTTATGATCTGGGTTGGGTGATTAGCCAGACTTTAGATCTGGACAAAGTCCTTGCAATTGCCTTAGACAGGGCGTCAAATTTAGTAGGGTTTGAGATGGGTTCAATCTATCTATATAATGAAAATGAAGAGACCCTCGAATTAAGATCTTATAAAGGGTATACGCCTGCCTTTGTAGAAAAGGTGAGGTTTCTTAAATTTGGTGAAGGGGTTTCTGGAAAAGTTATCGAATTAAAACAACCGATCTCAATCTCCATCGATGAATATTCATCTCACAGGATACTTCCGTTTTTAAAGGAGGAGGGAATTCAGTCCTTAATGGGTTTTCCTCTCCTGATGAAGGGAAGAGCAATAGGTGCGGTAACCTTAGTCAGTCGTTCTGTCCATCATCTTACTCAAAGAGAGATAAACTTCATGGAAAGCATTGGAAACCAGATCGGACTCACTCTCGAAAATGCGAAACTCTTTTCTGATGCGGCCAAAGCCAAATCGGACTGGGAGACGACCTTCGATGCAGTGACAGATCTCATCACTGTAAGAGACAAAGATTATCGAATCCTCCGAGCCAACAAAGCGGCCTTCAAACGGTACGGGTTGAAACCAGAAGAGATGATTGAGAAGAGATGCTTTGAGACTCTCCATCACAGCGATCAACCATGTGAAGGGTGTTATGTTTCTGAGACCTTAAGAACAAAGAAACCTATATCTGGAGAAAGGGAGAGTAAGTATTTAAATGGTATATTTCGATACTTTACCTTTCCTGTCTATAATGAGGTTGGAGAGGTTACTGCGGTAGTTGATCTGGCAAGGGAGATCACCGAAGAGAAACGATTGGAGATAGAGAAAGAGGTGATTAATAATATCGACAAAATCCTTGCCTCAAGTCTCGATGTGAGGCAGGTCATCAAGGCCGTCCATTCTGAATTAAAAAAGGTATTTGATTCTGAAAGGATGACCATCACCCTTTTAGATGAAGGAGGAGAAGGGTTTCAATATTTTGCCTTAGAAAAGGATTATGAGGCTAAAGAGTTGGTGGGGGGTGTGATTTATCCAAAAGAAGGAACACCTTTTGGCCAAGCGGTCGCTACAGGTCTGCCTGTGATTGTGTCAGACACTGCAGAGAGCGATTCCTGGATGAATCAAAAACTTCTGAAGGAAGGGATCCGATCTTCTTTAATTCTCCCATTGGAATATAAGGGGAAGATCATCGGCACCCTAAATTTTGGAAGTAAAGAGCCTAACAGCTTTTCAGAGAGACTGTTTAATCTTCTCAATTCCCTTGCAACCAGTTTAGCCATTTCAATTCAAAATTCCCTTCTCCTGGATAGTATCAAGGGATCGGAAGAGAGATACAGGACCGTGGTTGAGGGAGCCCTTGAAGGGGTAGTGGTAGTGTATGATGATTACTGGTATAAATATGTCAACGAAAAGTTTGCTGAGATTGTGGGCTATCCCAGGGATGAATTGATCGGGATGGATTATCGAAATCTACTGGATGAAGAGAGCAACGCATTGATTGCTGATCGAATTGCCCAGGCGCGGAGAGGGGAAGAGTTATCACCTATTTTTGAAGTAAAAGTCATTCGGAAAGATAGAGAGGTAAGGAATGTGGAGATCAGGGCGAGGGCAATAAAAGATTTGAAAGGGGAGAGGAACATCATCGCCTTCATCAATGACATCACCGAAAAGAAAAGGATGGAAGAACAGCTCCTACAGAACGAGAAACTTAGGGCTCTGGGAGAGATGGCCAGTGGCGTGGCACACGATTTCAACAACGCGCTGGCGGCTATCCTTGGAAACACACAGGTGCTCCTGTATACCGCAAAAGATGAGGAAACAAAAGAGAGTCTCCGGATCATTGAAAAAGTGGCGCGTGATAGTGCACAGACCGTGAGGCGACTCCAAGACTTCACAAGAAGGAGGGTTCATCGGGAACTTTTTAGGCTCGATGTCAACTCTGTCGTTAAGGATGCGATTGAAATCACGAAACCAAGGTGGAGAGACGAAGCCCAGGGAAGGGGCGTTTCTATCGAGATGGTAACAAATTTTGAGGAAATTCCTCCTGTCTCGGGAAACGTCTCTGAAATGAGAGAGGCCATCACCAACATGATCTTCAATGCCATCGAGGCCATGCCCGAAGGTGGAAAGATTGAAATTCAGACCTTTGAAAGAAAGGAGAAGGTCTATATCAGGATTTCAGATACGGGCATTGGGATGTCAGAAGAAGTGATGAAGAAGATTTTTGAACCATTCTTTACGACGAAACCCTTCTCCAATACCGGACTTGGTTTGAGTATGTCCTATGGGATTATCAAGCGATTTGGAGGAGAGATCGAGGTCGAAAGCAAGCTCGGAAAAGGGACGACATTTACGATAGTTCTCCCCATCGAGTTGGAAGGAAAAGAAGAATCGATCCCCCCTTCTCTTATTCGGAGAGAAAGGGGAGCTCGGATCTTGGTCATCGATGATGAGGAGACGGTCAGAAGTGTCCTCTCGAAGATCCTTTTCCAAAATAACCATCAGGTCACCGTTGCGGAAGACGGAGAAGAAGGGATTCGACTATTTAGAGAGAAAGAGTTTGACATGGTTCTCACCGATCTGGGAATGCCGGGCATGTCGGGCTGGGAGGTATGCAGGACAATTAAACAGATAAGCCCCCACACACCTGTAGGGATGATCACAGGATGGGGGATGGAACTGAGCCAGGCCGAATTAAAGGAAAACAAGCTTGATTTTTTAATTTCCAAACCCTTTGATTTTAATCAGATTTTAAATGCGATCGCTGAAGCAATGGAATCCAGGGAGAAACGATTATTATCTTGACTTTGAAATCGGTAATATGAAAAACTAAATAAAAAGTTTGAAGTTCATCTTTCAGGATTTTTTCCCATGGATTCTTACTTCCTTTACTTCATCCTTTTTTCTTTTGTATTGATCGCTCTGATCCTCTTCATTATTTTCTTCTTGGATGAGCTTAAGGAAATTAAAGGTCACTTCAGGTTGAAACAATATATCATTTATGTCCTTGGAACCCTCTTCATCCTGATAAGTGTTTCGCTATCTTACTTCCTCTATCTCCATGCGACCCTTTGGTTAGCCATCTCTGTCTTTATTGCATTTAATGGGGCCGCAACCTATTTTCTTTATAGAGCGAGCACCATGATAAAGGGTAGGGATTGGGAAGAAGGATGAAGAAGGTTTTTTTCTTCGTCCTCTTTTCGTTATGGATTTTTCAGGAATCCCCGGCGATCGCAGAGATCGAGGTTATCTTCTCTCCAGAGGAAAGCATCAAAGAGGCCCTTCTCAAAGAAATCGGGTCAACCACTTCCACAAATCCTCTTGACTCTATTATCCTTTTCTTATAAATTTGCATTGAAAATAAAAGTTACCCCTCACCTCCTATCTTCTCTCAGGCCTGCCTGCGCGAAGCCTCGTGCTGCGGGCAGGCGCTTCGGCGAAGGCAGGGGGGAGGGATGCCTGCCTGACGGTAGGCAGGGGGTGAAGGGGATGAGAAAGGAGGGGTTTAAAAATGAGGAAGCTGATGTTTGGAGGAATTTGTTTCAGTATTTTAGCAACTTTTCTGTTTTTCATGGCTGTGCCATGCGGGGCTCAAGACACGATCAAGATCGGATTTTTCGCTCCCATCACTGGACCGGCGGCTGCAGACGGCATGAGCGCCAAACATGCTGTAGGACTGGGACTGAAAGAGGTGAACGATGCCGGAGGGATCAAGGGGAAGAAAGTCGAACTAATTATTTATGATGACCGGTTGAAGGCGGAGGAAGCTGTGGCCATCGCTAACAAGCTGATCGAGAAGGATAAGGTCGTCGGCGTAGTCAGTGGCTCTTACAGTGGTCCCACCCGTGTGTCTGCGCCAATCTTCCAGAAGGCTGGGATGCCCATGGCGGTGGGTTATGCTGTTCACCCGGACGTGACCTGGGACCCAAAACTTAAAAAACCTAACGATTTTATCTTTCGCAACGGTTTTCTCGGTGAGGTGGAAGGGGCAGCCTGCGCTGAATTTGCTGTCAAGAATCTGAAAGCCAAGAGGATCTCGATTATTTTCATGGACAATGACTTCGGTAGGGCTATTTCAGCTGGTTTTGCTGAAAGAGCAGAAAAACTTGGAGCGACGATTCTCACCAAGCAGATGTACAAGTTCCCGGGAGAAAAAGATTTCCGTCCCTTCCTCACACGCATCAAGGAAGGAAATCCCGTGGTGATCTTCGCCGCAGGATACTATAATGAAGCCGCTTCCATCGTCCGGCAGTCCAAGGAGCTGGGGATCACCAGCCAGATCCTGGGGGAAGAGGGTTTTGATTCGCCGAAATTTTTAGAGATTGCTGGACCCGCAGCAGAAGGCGTGATCATTGCAACCAATCTTGATCGGGATGACCCCAGACCCCTGGTCCAGAATTTTTTGAAGAATTACCGGAAGGCTTACAACGAAGATGCGGATATGGTAGGGGCCTCCAGTTACGATGCCTTTATGATCCTCGTCAAAGCCATCGAGAAAGCTGGAACAGACCCCAAAGCCATCCAGAAGGCTTTGCTTGAAACCAAGGACTATAACGGATTGACTGGTAAGATAAGCCGATTTGTCCAAGGCGAAGTGGTTAAACCCGTTCAGATACAAGTTGTTAAAGACGGAAAGTTCCGTCGGTTCACGGTGATCGATAATCCGGAAGTAATCACACCGCCCACAAAATAATTTAAAGTGATCAGTGGTCAGTTTTCAGTAAAAGAACTATTTTTTTACTGATTACTGATCACTGATCACTCATCACTGAATTTATGCTTTGGCAACAACTCGCAAATGGAATAGCGATAGGTAGCGTCTATGCCCTGATTTCCCTCGGGCTGACGATGGTCTACGGAATCCTGCGCATTCTGCATATTGCTCATGCCGGCGTTTATACCCTGGGAACCTATGTCGGTCTGCTTG
>JBFMAE010000149.1:0-4335 GCA_040756085.1 Thermodesulfobacteriota bacterium
AAAATTACTTAACAGGGTAAAGATTTCGATATTCGCCTGCCTGCCCTGCCTACCGCAGGCAGGGATTTCGAATTTTTTTGTTCTCCGTAAGGACGATTCAGAGGATAAGGAGTTTGAACCCATGGAAGATATCGAACAGGTGAGAGAAAGATGGAGACAGAAAGCAAGAGAAATTGCTCAAAGCGTCGTAGCGCCGCGTGCAGCAGAGATCGATGCCAAGGGCGAATTCCCATGGGATCTTGTTGATGTGTTTGCCCAACATGGATTTTTAAGCCTCATCACCCCGAAAGAGTATGGAGGGGAAGATGCGGATATCACTTCTTTCTGTTTAGTGATAGAAGAGATTGCCCATTACTGCGTCTCTTCTCCTCTCATGATTATCGCTCATATAGTCGGGATAATGCCCATTGTTTTAGGGGGAACCCCAGCATTACAAGAGCATTATCTGACCCGATTGGTTAAAGAGAAAGGCTTGGTCTGTTTTTGCCTGACCGAACCTGAATCGGGTTCAGATGCGGCTTCGATTCGAACCAAGGCTGTTCTGAAGGATGACCATTATCTGATGAATGGAAGAAAATGTTTTATCACCAATGGAGGGGTAGCTGACCTCTTTACCATCTTTGCCGTCACCGACCCGGAGAAGAAGATGGAAGGAATTTCCGGCTTCGTCGTGGAAAAGGGAACACCTGGTCTTTCCATCGGGAAGGCTGAGGAGAAGATGGGGATTCGAGGTTCGAATACAACGGAGGTGATTTTAGAGGATGTCAAAATTCCTATCGGTCAGCGGATCGGGGAGGAGGGTATGGGATGGTGGCTCATGATGAGGACGCTGAATCGCTCGAGGCCTGCCATCGGTGCTCTGGCTGTGGGATTGGCACAAGGGGCATTGGACTATCTCATCCGATTCGGAAGGGGAAGGGGTTGGGCGAAAAAAGCGGAAGAGACCCTTTGGATTCAATCGAAGTTGGCCGACATGGCGATAGAGATTGAGGCGGCCAGGGCTCTGGTCTATAAATCAGCAAATACGATGGATGAAAAGGTCAAAGGAACACCGGTCCAGATGTTCTCTGCCATGTCGAAATATTTTGCTTCAGACGTGGCCATGAAAGTAACGACGGATGCCGTCCAGATCATGCAATGGGAGGGCCTCGTCCAGGATCATCCTTTAGAACGGATGATGAGAGATGCCAAGGTCATTCAGATCTTCGAAGGGACGAATCAGATTCAGAGGTTGGTAGTTGCCCACACGCTTCTGAAGGGAAAATAGGGCAATTAACCCTGTTGTTGCATTAAATTCACCGCTCAGAATTATGAACCCTTTGTCCATTGAGGGATGAACTTTCGATAGATAGTATTTGCGGGATCACTCCAATGGTGACTCTTAGAAAGTATCATCAAAAAAGGGGAAATCGCCTTTTTATCGTAGCATCCTGTTAATCGAACAAGAAATTTATGCAACAATAGGGTTAACCACCGGCGAGCAACAGCATAAAGATAAGGCTACCCCCTTCTTTTAAAGGAGTATGGTGTTTGTCAACAGGAATGAAGGACTTCCCGTTGAGGGCAATCCGTATCATGAGATCGAAATTCTCTCCTGCGTCATAGAGGGCATCACTAGCAGATTTTCTCAGGAATAGATTAGCGAAGGTGATGGGGCTGCGATGCTTACACCAAGCGAGCGAGAAAGGTATGATAGACAAATCATGATCGGAGAGATTGGGCAAGAAGGGCAGGGAAAGCTTAAGAGATCACGGGTGGCCATTGCAGGTGCCGGGGGGCTCGGTTCTCCTATCGCCATCTACCTGACTGCTGCCGGAATAGGAAGGATTCGGGTGATCGATCATGACGAGGTGACGCTGAGTAATCTGAACCGGCAAATCCTGCACTGGGAAGAAGACATCGGCAGAAAAAAGGTAGACTCTGCCAGAACGAAATTGAGAAACCTGAACCGAGCGGTGGAGATCGAAGCGATAGCGGAGACAATAACGGAATGCAATGTTTCCCAGTTTGTTGATGGCTGTGATGTAATCGTTGATGCGATGGACAACTTACCGACTCGCTATATCTTGAATCGCTGTGCTATTAGGAAAAATATTCCATTCTTTCATGGTGCGGTGAATGGCTTTGAGGGGAGAGTCATGACCATCCTTCCCGGAGAAACAGCCTGCTTAAAGTGTATGGATCGAGGTCCAGTGCCACAAGAAAAGTTTCCCGTGATTGGCGTTACTCCGGCAGTCATAGGCAGTATTCAGGCTACTGAGGTGATCAAGTATCTCGTAGGGATTGGTAAACTGTTGACCAATCGGTTACTCATCTATGATGGATTGAAGGTTGCTTTCAGCGAATTTAAAGTTAACAAAAACCCAAATTGTGATCATTGCGGGTCGCCCCTCACCCCATCCCTCTCCCCGTCCGGGGAGAGGGATGGGTGAGGGGGAGTCTGTATTAGTATGAAAGGAATAAAACATGCCTGTCAAGGTACACATTCATGCAACCCACCGACAATTTACAAACGGCTTGGAGGTGGTAGCTGTAGAGGGGAATACCGTGGGTGAATGTCTGAACCAGCTCATCAAGCAATTTCCTGGAATAGAGAAAGCGCTGTTTGCCAAAAAAGATAAGCTGCTTAACATCGTTGAAGTTTATGTCAATCATGTCAGCGCCCACCCCAATGAACTTGTTAAACCCGTTCAGGATGGCGACGAAATTCACCTTATCATTATGCTTGCCGGAGGATAAGAGGAGAAGTTAAACAATTGAGAACAAAAAAAGGGCCTCTTATAACCAGCCCCTCTACTACTTCCCCTCACCCCTCGGGAGACTGTGTCGTAATGGCGGGAGAGGGACAGAGAGCCAGCTTCGGAAGCTTTAGAATTGCGGTTCTTTGAAAGTTATGGGTAACAGTCCAGGTGGTTGAGAATCATGTTTGTATGGTAAGCAAGAGTATGAATTCATTCGATAAAAGGTCCCGCTCTAAAGCTCCCTTAGCCGCCTCTCTATCCCTTGGACGATTTCTATACCCCCAAAGGATGGGCTTTTATTTTCTCCCAACTTTCTATTGCGATACAGTCTCCGGAGGGGAGAGGGGAAGGGTGAGGGGACCGATTCGCCTTAGCGTAATTCTGACTCTAATGCTGCAGCCTCTTTTTGAGCGGCAGATATTCTCTCGGCGGCAGTCTTCTTTTTGAAGGTACTCACCCGGTCGGCATCTACATAATCCACGGCTTTTACTTCACAGAAGCGAACGCACTGCGGATCTCCATCACAGAGATCGCACTTAAAAACCTTTCGATCAATGACGTTAAAATTCATCGCCCCGAAGGGGCAGACAGTCACGCAGGCGCGGCATCCAATGCATCTGTTATGGTCCACTACTACCCGGCTCAGTTTCTCATCCCGGGAAATAGCCTTCACGGGGCAAATAATCTTGCAGGGGGCATCCTGACATTGCTGACAGGACATGGGAATATAGAGCCCTTCGGACTCCCATTTCATAATCTTTATCCGGCTTCGGGCTGCGTTTGAGACGCCATCATGGAAAACCGAGCAGATGAGCTCACATAGCCTGCAGCCGGTGCACTTTTCGTGACTTACTGCGAGTACTTTACCCATGGGTTCCATTGACATTCTCCTTTCATTGTCACGAATGACTCGAATTAATAACGAATTTCACGAATGAATCACAAAATTAGCAATATATTTCGTGTCATTCGTTACCATTCGTTACATTCGTTTTTTATTAAAGCAGGTGGGATGGTTCTTTTTCCAGGCCAAGTTTCTTAAGCGTTTCTGTCTTCGGAACGCCCTTCTGATCGAGGCCCTTGTATTCATAGAATTCATCAACCATCTTCTTGAATTTTTCCCGATCGATGACCCTGCCGACGACATCGGGCGCACCCCGTCGGGTGGGCTCATCAAAGTACCGGTGGTTGAGCATATCACCCCTTACGAGATCCTCTCTCTGTAAACCCTCGCGGAGATTAAAGAGTCGCTCGATCATATTACACCGCTCAGCAATGTCCCAAATCTCCCGGGGGGTAAACTCCAGCCCGATATTGTAGTAAAGCACTTTTGACCAATCTTCAAAATTGGGAAGCGTCGCACCCAAGAAGACGGTGTGATATTTGCAGATACCGAGGCAATCGACTGCCATATAACAGTTCTCATGCCAGAAGACCTGCCACGGTTTGCCAATGTATTCCGTATGTTCTGAACTTAATGGTCCATCGTAAGGAACCGGGTTGCTGTAGATTTTTCTCATCACTTCTTGCGGTAAATGGTACAGGTCAATAGCCGGTCGGCTTCTTAAATGGTCTGAGCCGCGGGAAGCCGTAG
>JBFMAE010000150.1:0-3696 GCA_040756085.1 Thermodesulfobacteriota bacterium
GGTCCGGTCTCATTTAACGGTCAAGGAATATGAGGGCGATTTTCTCTTCATGCCCGCCTTTCTCCCGAGACTAAAACAGAGCGGAACGAAAATTGTCTCTGTCTTTCCCCAGAATACTTCGAAGGGAAAGCCCACCATTTTTGCCACCTATTTATTGAGTGATCCAACGACCGGGGAGTTGCTGGCCTTTATCGAGGGTTCCACTTTGACGGGGATCAGGACTGGCGGAGCTTCGGCCCTGGCCACCCGATACCTGGCGCGGGAGGATGCCAGGATTCTCGGAGTCATCGGAACGGGTTTTCAGGCTGAGTTTCAGGTGAAGGCTATTCGTGCCGTTCGACCTATACAAGAAGTGTGGGCTTATGATATCGACCCTAAAAAATTGGGCGATTTCTGCTGCCAATTAGCTCCCCTGATCCCAGTTCATCCTGCATCCAATTCTGCCGAGGTCGTAAGGAGGTGCGACATCTTGGTGACTTCGACCACCTCCACTAACCCTGTCTTTTCAGGAAAGGATCTGAGACCAGGTACGCATATCAATGCCATTGGTGCCTTCCGTCCCGACATGAGGGAAGTCGATGATGAGACGGTGATGCAAGCCACGATCGTGGTGGATACGTTTGAAGGCTGTATGGCAGAAGCCGGCGACCTCCTCATCCCGATCCGTGAGGGGAGGTTGAAACAGGAGTCGATTTACAGCGACCTGGGAGATATCGTCATAGGTCGGAAGAAAGCAAGGAGATCTTTTGAGGAGATCACCCTCTTCAAATCCGTAGGATTTGCCATGGAGGATGTGGTGGTGGCTCATAGAGCTTACGAGAAAGCGATTCGAGAGGGTAAGGGACAGCGGATTGAGTTGCTTTGAGCTCATCAGAAAAATTCTTGGTGACTCCCTCTATCCCCCTCTCCCTTGAATAAGCAAATCCTTTAATTCAAGGGGGCCATTACGAAAATTCGAAAGGATATTTCATTGAACCGACAATCGTCGTTGTGACCCACCCCAGGCATAAGCTGATGGTGGAAGAGATTTTCGGACCTGTCCCCACCCTCTCTATCTATCCTGAAACGGAAATTAAGGAAGCCTTGGAACTTTGTGATACCCCCTCTCCTTACACAGATAAGAAACACATTTAAAATCACGTCATCTGGGTAATTATCTTTTGAAACCTGTTCCTGACAGGTTCAGGAATCTGTGTAATCAAAAGAGTTCGTAGTCATTTTTCAGAGCTCTTTCATTAAAATTTGACACAAATTCTTTTGGTTAGTGTAAAATGTAAAAAAAGCAGAAAGGTGGTTGGAACCATGGAAGTAGGTCTCAATTATACAGCACTAGAACGAAAAGTGATTGAGTTGGAGAGAAGGTTGAAAGAGTACGAGCAGAGAGGGGTCGAGCAGCACATCCAGGAGGTGACGAAACGTCTCGAGAAGATAGCGGAGATGGGTGACGACGGCATCGTCGTCTTTGATGAGAATTATCAGATTGAGTTCGCTAATACGGTCGCCTCTGAACTGACCGGGTATTCGAAAGAAAAGTTAGTGGGAATGGATTTCCGACGGCTCTTGGGTGAGAGGGATATCGGTTATCTTAACCAGATGCATTCCGAAGTGGGGGCCGATGAGAGCAAAAGGGTCTGTACGGAGATGGAGATATTAATCGAGAGGGATCTGAAATGGGATGCAGAGGTCTGCATCACCATTTCAAAGACGGAGAAAGGTGGGGTTAAGACCTATGCCTATTTGAGGGATATCACAGAAAGGAAAGGGATGGAAAGGGAGATCCGGGAGGCCACCAAACGGTTTGAGAAGATTGCTGAGATGGGAGACGATGGGATCATCGTCTTCGATGAAGATTCCCGGATCGAATTTATCAACCAGATGGCTTCTGAGATCATCGGCCTTCCGAAAGACCAGATCCTCGGTCGGGAATTCTTTTCTTTAATTGGAAAGAGGGATGAGGAGTTTTTAGAGGAGATGGTGATGCGGGGAGAAGGCCTGGGGCAGAAGGTCTGTACCGAGATGTCCCTTCAGAACCCCCAAGGCCAAGTCAAAGAAACAGAGGTCTGCATCGCTCCCACACGATCGGATGATGGGCGAATCAAGACCTATGCCTATATCAGGGATATCACGGAGAGAAAAAAGTTCGAAAAGGAGTTAAAAGAATCAGAGGAGAAATTTCGAACCCTCTTCGAAAGGGTTCGCCACGGCCTCTTCATCAGCACACGGGAGGGACGTTTCCTCGACTGTAATCAGGCCCTTCTGGAAATGGCGGGGTACGAGAATAAAGAAGCATTCTTGAAGATCGACATTGCCAGAGACCTTTATGTGAATCCAGAGGACCGAAAGGCCTTTCAGAGGATGATCGAGCAGCAGGGATTCGTTAAAGATCTCGAGGTGGAGTTTAAGAAGAAGAATGGAGAGAAGATCACGGTCCTTCTCACCGCCCATACGAAGAGGGATGAAAAAGGAAGGGTTACTGGGTATGAAGGCCTCAACATCGACATCTCTGAACGAAAGAGGATGGAGAGGGAATTAAAAGAGGCGAATGAATTCTTAATGAACCTGATCGAGAGTTCCGTCGATGGAATCATTGTGACCAATATGAAGGGTGATATCCTGATTTTCAACAAAGGGGCAGAAAATATCCTGGGCTATAAAGCAGAGGAAGTGGTGGGGGAGATGAATATTCGAAGCATCTATGAGCCCGGGATGGCCAAAGAGGTGATGGAGAAACTGAGAGGCCCTGATTTTGGAGGGGGTGGAAAATTGACCTCCTTCCCCATCTTCCACCGAAGGAAGGATGGGGAGCTGATCGAGGGAGTCCTTTCGGCATCGATCATCTATGATGAGGAAGGGAATGAGATTGCGAGCATTGGCATCTTCAAAGACCTCAGGGAAAGATTGAAAATAGAGAGGGAACTTCAGAAGACCCAGCAGGCCCTTCTCCAATCAGAAAAGTTAGCTGCCATGGGCAGGCTTACCTCACAGATTGCCCATGAGTTGAACAACCCCATCTATGGCATTATGAATACCTTGGAACTCCTCAAGACCGAAATCCCGCCGGAGAGCAAGCGGAGAAGGATTTTGGAATTGTCACTTTCCGAAACTCAGAGGCTCTCTGAGTTGCTCCGGAACATGCTTAGTTTCTCAAAGCCTGAAGAGGAGAAGAGGAGACCCATAAAGATAAATGAGTTGATCGAAGGGATTCTATTGGTGATGGAGAAGCAAATGAGGGAATCGAATATCCAGGTGGAGACATTCTTCGACCCGGATATCCCAGAGGTTATGGCCTCCACCAACCAGATGAGACAGGTCATGCTGAACCTCTTTAAAAATGCGAAGGAGGCGATGCCGAAAGGAGGCCTCCTCACTGTCAGAACGAGTAAGGAAGGGAATAAGGCCTTGATTCACATCCAAGATACAGGTATAGGGATCCCTGAAGAGATTAGGGATAAAATCTTTGAGGCCTTTTTCACCACTAAACAGAAGGTGAAGGGAGTAGGGTTGGGACTTTCAGTTTGTTACGGAATTATCAAAGATCATGGTGGGGAGATCAGGGTAGAGAGCGAAGAAGGGAAAGGCACCACCTTTACCATCAGCCTACCCGTTGCCTAGAAAATAATTCATCTAATCAAAAATGTAGGGGTTTGATTTATCAAACCTGCATATTAAAGGCATCATACCTGCATGCGGTAGGCA
>JBFMAE010000151.1:0-22551 GCA_040756085.1 Thermodesulfobacteriota bacterium
AACTCCGAACTATTTTAGAGGTTGGGGGCCTCTACGATCTCAACCTTGAACTCTTTTGCCTGGCTGGGGATATCTCTGAAAACCACGACAAACGGAATCGCTTTGCCGGAAGCTGTGATCTTCTCCTTCTCCGTTTGAGGCTGAATCACCATCTCCCCTGTAAAGAAGGCGATAGGCAGGTTTTTCAATTCTCCACGACTGATGAGGCCGCCGCAGACCGTCTCTTTCTCAGCGACCTTGGCTCTGTTCTGATCAAAAATTTCCACTCGGATTTTGATATGCTTTTTGGTAAAACGAGATTGATTGCTCACCTTTCCCTCGATGACAAATAGGGATATCTCTCCAATCTTCTCCTCATATCCACTCAGATCTCCGACGATCAGACCCTCTTTTTCAGTCCCCCAGATCTGGTTCCAGAGAGCGGTGACCTTCTGGAGGGGGGTTTCGATATAATGAGAGAGTTTGCCGCCAGATTCTAACTCCGTCCAGAGATAGAAGGCACCGAAGACCAAGAGGATCAGGACGATGATCAAGGCAAAAATGTGAGAAGGACTTCTCCTTCCCACTCGAGCTATTTTCTTTGGTTTGTAGGCCTTGGCCTCCGCCTTCTCTTCTTCTACAGGTTCTACCGGAACCACCTTCTCTGCTTTTTGTGGAGGGGCTTTTTCAGAAAAGAGGAAGGCCTCTTCTTCCTCTTCGGGTGCCACCTCTCTCTTTTCGGCTTCGGACGGAGTGGGAATTTTCCCCTCTTTCGGCCCTGGTCCCATCATTTCCCCATGGTATTTGGCAAAGGATTCGAATTTCTCGAGGATCTCTTCTTTCGTCTCAGGAGGAGCGACGATATAAAAGACGTGCTTGCAGCGCGAGCAGCGAACCTTTGCTCCTTTGGGCGAGATTTTGGAGTCTTCCAGGTTAAACTTAGTCAAGCAAGAGGCACAGGTAACGATCATAGATATCCCCCTTCTACCAATTTTTTTTCATTATGATGAAAGGAATACGAAAAATCAAGAATAAAAATCCCCCACTCCTCCTTTAGGAAAGGGGGGGTGAGGGGGGATTTTTATTTTGGAAGGTTAATGAAGACTATCTTCCCAAGCGTTTCTTGAACTCCTGGGTCAGCATGGGGACAACCGTAAAAAGATCGCCCACGACACCATAGGTGGCAATTTTAAAGATGGGAGCCTCCGGGTCCTTATTGATGGCGACAATGATGTCGGATGTCTTCATCCCCGCCTGATGCTGAATAGCGCCCGAGATACCGCAGGCAATATAGATCTTGGGCCTGACGGTTCGACCGGTCTGTCCAACCTGGTGTTCATAGGGGATCCAGCCTGCATCCACCGTCGCACGGGAAGCACCTACGGCTGCTCCTAATACTTCGGCCAGTTCCCGGATCACTTTAAAATTTTCAGCACCTCCAAGACCTCTTCCTCCTGAGACGATGATCTCTGCATCGACCAGATTGACCGTCTCCGTCCCTTTGATGAATTCAAGGATCTTTGTCCTGACCTGATCTTCGGTCATCGGCAACGGCTCCCGAATCACCTCTCCTTTTCTCGATTCATCCCTCAAGGGCATGGGGAAGACCTTTGGCCGGACAGTGGACATCTGGGGCCGGTAATTGGGGTAGTCAAGAATCGTCGCCATGATATTCCCACCAAAGGCAGGCCGGGTCTGTCTGAGATATTTTGTTTCTGGATCGATATCCAACCCGGTACAGTCTGCGGTTAAACCGGCCTCCAAGGTCGTTGCAACGGTTCCTGCGAAGTCCCGACCCTGGGTGGTTGCACCGAAGAGGACGATTTCAGGTTTATACTTTCGGATCAGGTTGACTGCAGCACAGGCATAGGAGTCGGCTCGATATTGTTCGAGGATGGGATTTTCCGTTACATAAACTTTTTCGGCTCCGTAAGCGATAGCCTCCTTGATGAAACCATCGACCTTGTTCCCAAAAAGCATTCCGCATAATTGACATCCCAGGGCATCGGCCAATTTCTTCCCTTCACCCAGAAGTTCAAAGGAGACACTCGAAACCTTTCCCTGTTCATGTTCGACAAATACCCAGACATTTTTATAGGCGCTGGTATCAATGGTAACAGCTTTTTCCTCCTTTTCTACGGTGATGGCGCTGACCGGGCAGGCATCCACACAGGCACCGCAGAAGTTGCATTTCTCATCGACCACAGCAATCCCTTCCTTCATGCTCAATGCGCCGAAGGGACAGGCGGGAATACAGGACTCACATCCTGTACAGGTATCAGCATCAATGATTAATCTGGCCATTCGCTTCTCCTCCTATCTAAATTGGAAAATTGGAATAATGGAATAGTGGAAGGTTGGGTTGCAAACCGTTCGGGAATTTGGAATTTCTGATTTTGGGTAATCATTATTCCAATATTCCATCATTCCAAACGAACTCAATTGATACTATTTGATAAATTTCGTATCCATCAATTTATTCACCAGGAGTGGAACCACCTCAGACAATTCCCCTTTTAAAACCTCTCCCCCTCCCCTGGCTTCCGGAGAAAAGACCTTCATCACCCAGGTGGGTGATCCCTTCAATCCAATGCGGTTTTCATCCGCATTGATATCTTTAGCCGTCAAGGTAGGAATCTGTGCCTTGGCAGCCTTTTTAATCCCTAACAGGGAAGGGAGTCTGGGCTCGTTGATGTCTTTGACGACGGTCAGCAGAGCGGGAAGCGAAGATTCTACAACTTCCCTTCCATGCTCCAACATCCGTTCCACCACGATCCTCTTCTCCTCGATATTGATCTCTCTAACCTTGCAGACATAGGTCAATTGCGGAATTCCCAGGCGCGTCGCAATGCCAGGCCCCACTTGGGCTGTATCTCCGTCGATGGCCTGCTTTCCACAGATGACGAGATCCACACCTCCGATCACCTCAATCGTCTTGGCCAGGGTATAGGCCGTTGCCAACGTATCCGCTCCCGCAAAGGCCCTGTCCGATATCAGATAGGCCTTATCTGCACCCACGGCCAGTGAATTTTTTAAGACCTCGACCGCCTGGGGCGGGCCCATGGTGATCACATGAACTTCTCCACCATACTTCTCCTTGGTGAGAAGGGCCTCTTCCACAGCGAATTCATCGAAGGGATTGGTGATGCTTGCAACGCCCTCTCGAATCAGGGTGTTTGTCTCTGGATTGATCTTCACATCGGTGGTGTCGGGTACCTGTTTGATACATACTGCGATCTTCACTTTCTCCTCCTTATCTTCCTTTAAAATTGGGTTTCCTCTTTTCGACGAATGCTGTCATCCCTTCCTTCTGATCCTCGGTGGTGAAAGCGAGGCTGAAGGCATAAGATTCTAAAGAACATGCCTCTGCGAGATCCATATTGAAGCCAGCATCGATGACCGTCTTCGCCAATCTTACTCCAACAACTCCATTTTTAGCAATCTGGGAGGCCACCTTTTTCGTCTCCTCCACCAGGGAAGCCTGTGGAAAGATCTGGTTAACAATCCCCATCTGAAAAGCCTCCTGGGCACTGATCATTTTTCCTGTCAGAATCAGTTCTTTCGCCTTTCCCTTTCCGATGAGACGAGAAAGCCTCTGTGTCCCTCCAAAGCCTGGAAAGACACCGAGGGTGACTTCAGGAAGTCCAAACTTTGCGTTTTCAGAGGCATAAATGAAATCGCAGGCAAGGGCGATCTCTGTCCCTCCCCCCAGGGCAAAACCGTTAACGGCCGCAATGACCGGTCGCTCCATATCCTGAATCATCTTCAATGTGAGATGGCCCAATTTTGAAAAGTCAAGAGCCTCGATGGAGTTCATTTCCTTCATCTCCAGGATATCCGCCCCAGCAACAAAGGCCTTCTCTCCAGCACCGGTCAGGATGAGCACCTTCATTTCCGGATGCTCTTTCAACTCTTGGAACCCCATCTGAATCTCTTTGAGGGTCTCGATGTTTAAGGCATTAAGGGCCTTGGGTCGATTGATCTTGAAGATCCCAATCTCGCCTTCGAATGATAATGAAATATTTTTATATTCCATCTTACCTCCTCTATCAGTTCGGAGTTCGTAGTTCGGAGATTTTTGTTTAAACCCTCATCACTCCGAACTCACCACTCCGAACTCCTAACTTCTTTCGATGACCATGGCCATGCCCTGACCACCTCCAATACAGAGGGTGGCCAATCCTAAATTGATCTTTCTCCGCCTCATTTCATAGAGGAGTGTGACGACCAACCTTGTCCCTGAGCATCCGATGGGATGACCCAAGGAAATCCCGCTCCCGTTGACATTGGTCTTTTCCATATCGAACTGGAGTTCCCGGACACAGGCAATCGATTGCGAGGCAAAGGCTTCGTTCAGTTCGATCAGCCCAATATCATTGAGAGAGATCCCCGCTTTTTTCAATGCCTTCCTCACCGAAGGGATGGGACCCAGACCCATAAAGGCTGGGTCGACCCCCCCTGAGGCATAAGACCGAATCGTCCCCAGGGGCTCCAGCTTCAATTCTTTTGCCTTTTCTTTGGACATCAAAAGGACAGCGGCAGCCGCATCGTTGATCCCGGAAGCATTTCCTGCGGTGACGGTGCCTCCTGGTTTGAAGGCCGTGGGCAGTTTGGCCATCTTCTCCAGAGAAGTGTCCATCGGCCTTTCGTCCGTATCGAAAGTCAGAGGGTCTCCTTTCTTTTGCGGGATCACCACTGGAACGATCTCTTCTTTAAACGTTCCGTTTTTGATTGCAGCTCTTGCCCTCTGGTGGCTCAGAAGCCCGAATTCATCCTGTTCCTTTCTTGAAATTCCAAACTTATCAGCAATGTTCTCCGCCGTCATTCCCATATGATATCCATAAAAGATCTCATAGAGCCCATCGAAGACCATCAAATCGACCATTTCCTGATTGAACATCCTCGCACCCCAGCGGCCCTGAGGAAAGGCATAAGGAACTTGACTCATATTCTCCATCCCCCCTGCCACGATCACATCCGCCTCGCCTAATTGAATCGATTGGGCACCCAAGGCAATGGCTTTCAGACCTGAGGCGCAGACTTTATTGACCGTAAATGCATGGGTCTCCTTCGGAACCCCTGCATAGATCATTGCCTGCCGAGCCGGGTTCTGTCCTTGTCCAGCTTGCAGGACATTGCCCATAATCACTTCATCCACATGAATCTCTGAGAACGATCCATCCCATTGACCATGGGACTTCTCTAACTCCGTTATCCCTGACCCTTTAAATAAATCGGGAGCTATATCTAAAATTTCCTTCTTGATGATCGGTTTAAGACCCGTTTTTTTAAGCACTTCTCGGATTACAATTGCACCTAATTTAACTACTTGAACATCCTTCAGAGAACCTCCAAAAACACCTATTGCTGTCCTCGTCCCGCTCACAATGACTACTTCTCTCATACCACTCTCCTTATCCTATTCTGAACTTCTCTTCCTGATTGTTTTTTGCCCTCCTATAGGCAGAGCAGACAGGGAAATATGGGGAGATTTAAATCAAAAGATAATTTTCACAAGTATGTCTTTTAGCCCAAAACAGATTTTTTGTCAACATCTTTTTCTCAAAACCAGATATTAATAATTTCTTTTTAATTTTGATAAGTTAGAGGCTATAAGCATAGCCTTAATCAGATTGGTTGGGTCGGCCAATCCTTTCCCGGCAATGTCATAGGCAGTCCCATGACTAACGGATGTCCGAATAAATGGTAAACCTAAAGTAAAATTGACAGCCTCCTTGAAATCGGACATCTTCACAGGGATGAGGCCCTGGTCGTGATACATTGAAATGACTGCATCAAAAGAGGTAGGGCTTGAAAGGTTAAAAAAAGAGTCAGCAGGATAAGGTCCCTCCACCCCCACCCCCGGAGACCTCGCCTCTTCGATCGCCGGGACAATCTCCATTCTTTCCTCTTCTCCTAAGAGTCCTTCTTCTCCGCAATGGGGGTTGAGGCCAAGAACAGCGATCCTGGGATGGTTGATCCCGAAATATTTTTTCAATCCTTCAACCGTCATCTGAATCGTGGAAAAGATGCGATGGCGAGTGATCCATTTTGACACCTCCTGAAGAGGAAGATGGGTCGTGACGAGAACGACCCTCCACCTCGATCCCAAAAACATCATGGCCACAGAGGGGGTTTGAGCCAGATGGGCTATAAGTTCCGTGTGGCCCGGAAAGGGATATCCAGCCGAATGGATCACCTGCTTATTGATCGGGCATGTGGTGATGGCATCCAGTTTTCCATTCCTCACGCACCTGACCGCCTCTTCAATATATTTCACCATTGCCTTTCCACACTCCCTGTCCGGTTTTCCAACATGCAGGGAGGTGACATTTAATTGGCTTAACGAGGAGAGAAAGATATTCTTTGGACGGTATCCTTCATCTGGAATCTCCTCAAAGGTTTCCACCTGAGTGGGAAGCCTTTGCATGTGGATAGTCTTTAAAAGGACTTCTCGATCACCGAAAACGACGGGCCGGCAGGCTTGAAATGGTTCTTCCATCGATAAGGCCTTGACGATGATTTCCGGCCCAATACCGGTAGGATCACCCATGGTAATGCCGATCTTGGGAAGGTTCAATTTGATAGGGGGATGGGGTGGGTTGGAGATAGGGTGATGATCATTTGAGTTTCGAGTGGAATTGGTTTGGGTTTTCGAATTTGACATAGTTCATTTGGAATATGTTTGAATCCGCTTTTAATTTGGAATTTGATTTTAAAGCTTGATTTCGATGACGGATTTTTCCTTCAGTTTGCTGAGAAATTGTTGGAAGGCCTTCTCCATCTCCTTTTCATAATAGTCCGCCTGAACCTTCTCCTTGATCTCTTCAAAAGGAGGGGGTTCTCCTCCCTTTCGATCGAGGAGCTTGATGATATGGAAGCCATAATCCGTTCGAACGATCCCACTCACCTCTCCGACCTTGAGGCGGAGGGCTTCCTTTTCAAAGGCGGGAAGGAGTTCTCCTCTTTTAAAGAAACCGAGATCCCCCCGGTCCTTTGCAGAAGCATCCTCTGAATAGAGGAGTGCCATCTCCCCGAAATCTTCTCCTTCTTTAACTTTCTCCAAGACCTTCTGACACTTCTTCCTGATTTCCCGGATCTCCTCCTGTGTTGCCTCCTTTGGAATAACGAATAGAATGTGGCTGGGCCGATAGGATTCACTGGTTCGATACCGATCGATACTTTTTTGATAAAATTCCCTCAACTCTTTCTCTCCGGCTTTCGATTCCACCTTCACAACCCAATTGATAAGCTTCATGCGCTGGAGCTTCTTTTCGATCTGCTTTTTAAAAGCTTCTAAAGTCATCCCATCTTTCGCCAAGGCTTTCTCTAAATCCTCCTGGGTGACAGCGTTTCGGCGCTTGATCTCTTCCAGGGTGGTTTCCACGTCTTTGGCGGGAACTTTGATCCCCAACTTTTTCACCTCCTGGTCAATCAGTCTCTCCTCAATGAGCTGCTCCAGCACCTTTCGAGAAATCTCATGAACACGTTCCCGCCTCTCCAGACGATCCTCGGTCTGGATCTCCTCCTTAAGAGGACCCAACCGCTTCTCCACCTCAGAGAGGGTGATGGCCTCCTGATTGACAATCGCTACGACACGATCGATCACAGCCTCGCTTGAAGAGATCGATCCGTATAAAAAGAAGAAGATTCCAAAACTGAAAAGGACTCTTTTCATCTTCTTCGCTCTCCTTCTCACGACCTGAGCCACTTTTTGTTGACCTTCACTTTTGCCTTCCCTTTGAGCCCTTTGAGCCACCTCTGATATTCCTCCTCCCCTTTCTTCTTCCTGAGATCCTGGAGAATCCCTGACTTTGCTTCCTCAAAGGGAATCTCTCGGGCCTCCATTTTCTCTTCCAGTTTAAAGATGTGATATCCGTAAGGGCTTTTAATCACTTCGCTGATTGTTCCTACCTCCATATTAAACAGATGGTCGAATTCGGCTGGCCTCTCCCCCTGGCTGAAATAGCCCAAATCTCCACCATTGACCTTTTCGGGACCCAGTGATTTTTCCATAGCCATTTTCTCAAATCTCTCCCCTTTCTTCAGCCGTTTCAGAATCTGGATGGCTTCCTCTCCCTCTGCCACAACAATTTGACGAGCCCGGACCTTCTGGCTCAGTTGAAAGGAGGAACGATGGGTTTCATAGTATTGAAGAGCCTCCTTCTCATCGATCTCCCCTCGGTAATGGAGGGTGCTCCGGATCATCTTCTCCGCTAATAATTTTTCTTCCAACCGAACTTTCCACTCCTCCAGGGTCATTCCTTTGAGACCCAGTTTCTCTCCAAATCCCTCACCGGGATAGTCTTTTTTAATTTCAAAAATGGCCTGATTCAATTCCTCCTGTGAGACCTTAATCCCTAATCGCCGGGCTTCTTGGACGAGGATCTTGCGTTCGATCACCTGATCCAGATAGGCTTGCTTCAGTTCCCCAAGGTTTGTCCCCTTTGCCTCTTTGCCTGGTTCCAGGATCAGCTCTTTAAATTCCCGATCAAATTCATCGACGGTGATCTGTTCCTCATTCACCTGGGCGACAATATGTTCAGGGAGTCCTCCTCCCCATTGGCCACATCCCCACAAGACAAAGAAAACAATTGGTAAGGTAAGGAGGAAAATAAGTTTCTTCATTTCTTTTCTTCTTTTGGCTTCTGCTCCTTCTTCTCCTCTTCGGCCCATAATTTTTCATTGACCACAATGGTGGCCCTTAATTTGGCTCCCTTCACATATTCTAAATAAGCATCCTGCTTCTTCTTCGCCTGAAGGAAAATGCGGATCTTGTCTTTGACCTGATCGAATGGTCTCAAGGATGTCCCCCGTTTGTCTTCCAGTTGAATGATATGATACCCATAAGGTGTCTTGATGACTGGACTGAGATCCCCTTTCTTCCTGAGTGAAAAGGCTGCATCTTCGAACTGGGCAAATAAGGGGTCCAATTGTCCTCTCTTAATATATCCGAGATTTCCCCCATCCTCCCGAGATTTATCGACATTGTAGGTGGACGCCAACTTTTCGAAACTTCCACCCTCCTGGAGTTTCGTCAAGACTTCTCTCAAAACGGATTCTGAGGTTACAAAGATATGACGGATCTTCACCTCTTTGGGTTCAGTAAAATGAACCTCATTCTCTTTATAGTATTGCTTCACCTCACTTTCAGAGACCTCATCCTTCCCCCTCAGGACCTCTTCGAGAAGGGCATCGATGACCATCGCCTTCCTGAAGTCTTCGACCTTTGCTACGATGGTTTTATCTTTATCGAAGTTTCTTTTTTTCGCTTCCTGATAGAGCACCTCTCGGGTGATCACATAATTGTCAAGAAAATCCCTCTGTCCCTTTACGTTCAACAACCTCATTTTACCTTCCAGAGGTTGCCCTTCCGACATAAAACGAAATTCCTCAAGAGAGATAGAGACATTGTTGACCCTGACCAGTTCTTTCTCGCCCAACCCTTTCTCTTTAAATTTCTCACAACCCAAATACCAGAAAGAAAAGAAGAATAAAATTCCGAAGAAGATCAATTTTTTTGTCATCATCGTCTCCTTCCTCAGCGGAGAAAAAATTTTTTGTTTTAAGGGTTAGGGCAAATCTGCCTGCCGCGGAGAAAGACCGGCTATCGTTGTTGAAGTCCGTATCGAATCTCGTTTTTGGACACTGGATACTCGAGCTTCTATTTTCAAGCTTCTTGCTTCGATACGAGTATCGTCTCCGTTAAACAATATCTCCTTTCCCTCTAAACCAAACGAGCTTCTAAGCCCACAAACCATAAACGATTTGTTTAGAAATCTATCATAATCAGGCCAGTGCTTGCAATAGCTTTTTGGCCGCCCCGAAGGGGTCCTTCTTCATATGGGGCCATCCTTCGATGACCAGTTTGGAGTCAGGGGTCAACCGATATCTGCCCTCCCCCCGATGGACCAACTCCACTATCTTTTTTGGAGGGACCCGAGTATTTTCATCGAAGGTAAGGACCAGTTGAGAAGGAGTTTCCTCCAGCTTTCTGATCGACAAACTTGTTAGGAGAATCTTCACTTTGATCACCTCGAGGAGATGATCTACTTCTTCTGGAATCCTTCCAAAACGGTCGGTCAGTTCCTCCCGAACCCTCTCCACTTCTTCATCAGAGCGGGAGAGGGAAAGTCTTCGATAGAGGCTTAACCGCTCTGCCGGATCCTCCACATAGAATTCTGGAATGAAAGCAGGAAGGTGGAAATGGATCTCCGGGGTGATCTCTTCCATTACCTCCTCCCCTTTTAACTCCCTGACGGCTTTCTCCATCAACTGGGTATAGAGTTCAAACCCCACGGCAGCAATATGCCCGGACTGGGAGGGTCCGAGGAGGTTTCCCGCCCCCCGGATCTCCAAATCCTGAATGGCCAGCTTGAATCCAGATCCCAGTTCACTCAACTCCTGAATCGCCCGGAGCCTTCTCAAGGCATCCGTGGAAAGGGTGAGGTCACCGGGAATGAGGAGATAGGCATAGGCTTGCTGGCTTCCCCGACCGACTCTTCCCCGAAGTTGATAGAGGTCCGCCAGACCGAACTGTTCTGCATGGTTGATCAGGATGGTGTTGGCCGTCGGGATGTCCAGACCGGATTCGATGATACTGGTGCAGACGAGAAGATCGTATTCCTTCCTGACGAACTGTAGCATCACCCTCTCCAATTCCTTCTCTCGCATCTGGCCGTGGGCAACGGCCAGGGAGGCCTCCGGGACGAGCCGTTTCAGATGGTTGGCCATGGCATAGATATTCTGGACCCGGTGGTGGACGAAGAAGACCTGACCTCCCCGATGAAACTCTCTCTGGACCGCCTCCCGGATGACTTCATCATCATAACGGACCACAAAGGTTCGAATCGAGAGGCGATGTTCAGGAGGGGTCTGGATGAGGCTGAGATCCCGGATACCGGAGATCGACATCTGGAGGGTCCTCGGAATAGGGGTGGCGGTGAGTGTGATCACATCGATCAATTTTCTCATCTGCTTCAACTTCTCCTTGTGGGAGACGCCGAACCGGTGCTCCTCATCAATCACCACCAGTCCCAGGTCCCGGAACGCCACATCCTTCTGGAGAAGCCGGTGTGTTCCGATCACAATATCGACCTTTCCCTCTCTCAATCGCTGCAGAATCTCCTTCTGCTCCCGAGGGCTTTTAAACCGGCTCAACACCTCGATCACCACCGGATAGGGTTTGAATCGGTCATGGAAGGTCTGGTGATGTTGCTGGGCTAACACCGTGGTGGGGACTAAGAGGGCGATCTGCTTCCCATCCATAACGGCACGGTATGCGGCCCGAATGGCCACCTCTGTCTTTCCATACCCCACATCCCCGCAGATCAAACGGTCCATGGGCTTCGGGTCGCCCATGTCCTTCATCACCTCTTCAATGGCCTTGGTCTGATCAGGGGTCTCCTCATACTCAAAGGTTGCTTCAAACTCCCTGTAGAACTGGTCTATTGGAGAAAAACTGATGCCCTTGAAGACCTGTCTTGCTGCGTAAAGGTCGAGAATCTCTTTGACCATCTCTGACACAGCGGCTTTCGCCTTCTTTTTTGCCCTCTGCCATGAACCACTCCCTAACTTATCCACTCTGGGAGGCTTCCCATCGCCACCGATGTAACGTTGAATTAAATTGAGCCGATCCACGGGGACATAGAGTTTGTCCCCGTCGAGATATTCCAGGAGGAGGTAGTCGTTGGATATCCCTCCGATTTTTAAATGTCTTAGCCCCTTGTAGCGGCCCACGCCGTAGTCGATATGGACGATAAAATCATTCTCTCGAAGTTCGCTGCAGGAAGCGAGGAGAGCGCTTTCTGCCTGCAGTCGTTGGGGACGGCTCCTCCCCTCGCTGAGCCTCCTTCTCTCACCAAAGATCTCCTCTTCCGTCAGAAGCACCCATCCCTCCTTGGAATTACGGAACCCTGAGGTGAGGGGGCCGACCAAGAGGGTAATACCCTTCACGGTTTGACCGACGGCCTCCCTGAACCTCTTCGCTTTTTCCAGGTGGGCTTCTACTCCATAATGGGAGAGGAGGTCCTTTAGCCTCTCGGCCTGGTTCAGGGTATGGGAGACGATGAAGATCTCCATCCCCTTTTTCTGCCAGTGATGAAGGTTTTTGAGAAGGATGGAAAAAGGAGAGGTCTCGACGAGACCAGGCCCCGTGGATAGGGCGGCCTTCATCTCCTGCTGGAGACCCTCATTGGCCTCCATCTCAAAAGAAAAAACTTGCTGACACTTGGAAGGGGCAATCGGACCTTCCTGAAGAAAGACCGTTTGAAATTTCTCGAGAGAAAGGGAGATGTCCTCAAAACTGAGATAAGTGAACTCCGGTGGGAGGACAGAGCCCTTTTTCGCTAAGGCCTTCTCATAATGGTCTCTGATCAGGTGTGAGAAGGCCTTCGCCTCCCTCTCCACTTCATCTCCTTCTTCAACGAAGACCACCCCGTTTCCCATCAGGTAATCAAAGAGGGTGGCCATGGGTTGATCAGAGAAATTTTTTGAAACATCCCTTGCTGGAAGGAGGATGGCACTCTCCATCCGGGTTACAGAACGCTGGGTCTCTATCTCAAATTGGCGGATGGACTCCAATCGATCCCCATCAAATTCCATCCGGAGCGGTTCATCATAGAAGGGGGTGTAGATATCGACGATCGCCCCCCGGAGGCTAAAATCACCCCTCTCCTCCACAACCCTCGCGGTGAGATACCCGGCCCCCTGAAGAAAACGTACCAAGCGGTCACGATCCACCTCGACTCCCACAGTAAGAGAAAAGACGGACTTTTCTAAATCATGCGGAGTGAGGACCTTCTGCATCAGGGCCTTGATGGAAGAAACGATCACCACCTCCTCCTCTCTTAGGAGAGAGAAGAGACATCTCACCCTTTCCCTGACGATTTCTGGATGAGGGGGGATTTCATCGTAGGGAAGGGTTTCCCACTGGGGAAAGAGTAAGAAGGTATCTTTTCCTTCCTTCTGAAAAAAACGGAGGTCTTCCAGGAGGGATTCTGCGTTCCGGAGGTGAGGGGAGAGGATCAAAACGGGTCCCCTTACCTTTTCTCTCCAGTGGGATAGGAGATAGGCTTTGGAGGAACCCTTTAGCCCGGTTAACCCGATATGTTTCCATTTCTTCCAAAGTTCTGATTCGAACCATGGATGAAAAGATTCGAGATTTCCCTTAACCCATTTTGCCATATTTTTTATTTTCCAATCAAATGGGCATAGGTGTCAAGGCTGGACTCGTATCCGTGTCCGTCACCCGTGTCCGAATTATTAGGTCCTATATATTTATTTCCACACAAGTCACGAATCACGGACACGGTCACGGTCACTGTCTTTTGAGGGAACGATAAAATTTAATCCATTTTAAAGAGAGTGGATAGGCGATTACGGCGAGGAGGGTGGCCAGGATCAAAGACCCGACTCCGAAAGAGAGGAGAAATTTCCATTGGGAGGTAAGCCGGCTCCAAAAATCTGAACCGATGAATCCCTGATCCATTCCCAGCTGGAATATCTCCTTGATCTTCGCTCCGTCGATCTGAAATCCCATCACCCCCATTCCCGCATAGGTGGCCATCATATAGTAGGGAACGATCCACCAGGGAGTATTTGACCAGACTCCCAAAAGGATGGCAACTCGATTCAACCCGAATAAGAAAGCGATCGCCAAACCGATAAGGGTGTGAAACCCCAAGAAGGGTGAAAACCCCAAGAAGATGCCGATCGAATAAGCCAGGGCAGTTCGTTCAGGGGTATCTTCGATATGAAGCAGTTTTTTGATCAGATCTTTCATGTCTAAAGTCACTCGTCCAAAGGTAAGGGTAAACCTGCCTGCCGCAGGCAGGGTGAAAAATAGATACATTCATTTCCCAGGAAACAATTTTCACATTGAGGATTCTTCGCCTTACAGATTTCCCTTCCGAAGCGGATGAGGTTAAGATGAAAAGACAGGGACTTCCCCTTTGGGACAAGAGGGACCATCCATCGGTGGGCCTCTTCTGCACCCATCCCCTCCGGGATGAACCCAAGACGATTCCCAACCCTGAGGATATGAGTATCCACAGGAAAAGCCTCTCTCCCAATGCCAAAAAGAAGGAAACAATGAACCGTTTTTGGACCAACTCCCTTTAGGCCTCCGATTCTCCTTTTGATTTCTTCAGAGTCCATTCCTTGTAAGGACGAAAGGCTCAGATTTCCATAATGCCTTTTGATCCAGCGAAGGAGATTGCGGATGTGTCCTGCCTTCTGTTTGGCCAAACCACCCGGTCGGATGGCTGAAACGACTGCTTCCGTCTTTGCTCTGAGGACACCTTCCCAGTGGGGGAACCGGGTTCTCAATCGTTCGTAAGCTCGATCTCGATTCCGGTCATTGGTGTTCTGCGAGAGAATAGTCTGGATGAGAATATCAAGAGGGTCACCCCCTCTCTTCCTCCGGGGAATACCATATTCCCTTTCCAGAAGATGGACAATCTTTTTTACCTTCGATTTTAATGGCTTTAAATCGGAGTGTTGCACAGAAGTAGCGCTTCAGGTCCTTGCCATTGCCCTTTTCATCTTCTCACTGAGCCGTCCCTTTAGAAGATCCTTCATCCGTTCCTTTACCCGGGTCATAAATTCCTGATAGGTCACCCTACCCTCCAATACCTGAAGGTAGAGGTCTCCCAATTCAGGATAGCGTTTCAGGGTTTGATAGGCCAGTTTGGTGAACCGAAAAACGAATCGAGAAAAATGGAGGGCCCATTTCAGGTTCTCGAAGAGATGGGCATGCACTGCAGACTGATAAAGATCAGAAGGAGAAGCATCATTCTCTCTCGATTGGATGATCGCCTCTGAAGCCAGCATCCCGCTTCGAAGGGCATAGTAGATCCCTTCTCCCATCAGGGGATCCATCAGATGGGCAGCATCGCCCACAAGAAGAATCCTTCCCCTTGAGACCCTCTGCCCTTCGTCGTAAAAGGAGGGGAGGGGATGACCCAGAACCTTCTTCACTCCTTTCCCATCGATGTAATTCAATCCTTGGATGAAAGCGTTGAAGTATTGACGGGGATTGACTTTCTCCCTTTCCCCGAACATTCCACCGATACCGATGGAGAGCCTTTCCCTTTTAGGAAAGACCCAGCCATAGCCATTGGGGACTCCACCGAAATCCAAATGGATGAGATGAAGTTCTTTTTTCGGGAAATGAATGGCGGACATAAAAGGAATCTCACTTTCTACCGCCATCCCATTTGCATCACCCTTCCGAGGCGATAAGGAGAATGACCTTGCCACAATACTCTCCGAACCATCGGCACCGATGAGGTATTTACAGCGGACTTTTCCCCCTCCCGCTAATTCCACTTCTATCCCATCCCCTTTCTCTTCCACCCCGATCACTTTCCCCTTTTCCCATAATACCGCACCTTCTGCCAAGGCCTTCTCTACGAGAAATTGATCGAAACGATCTCTCATCACCAGGAATGCAATCGGTTGATCAGAATGGATGGAGAAGGAGTCTTTCAAAAGGTAAGAGAATTTTGCTCCATAGACGGTATTCTCCAACACTGGGCCGAGATCGAAACTGAGCAGGTTAACCGTTTTGAGGGAGAGACAACCCCCGCAGGGTTTATATCGGGGGAGCCGTTCTTTTTCAATGAGTAAGGTCTTCAATCCGGCCCGAGCACAGAATCTGGCAGCCGTTGACCCTCCTGGTCCTGCGCCCACCACAATGACATCATAATCGTAATTCATATTTAATTCTGAGAATATTTAGAACAAAGCTATCCATGAAATGACAATTTGTCAAGACAAATTCTGCAATATTTTAGCTTGCTGAGAAAGGAATATCCATAACAAACGCCAAGGGTGACTTAAAAATGAAGTCAGATGTTGAAAAGGATTTGACTGAAAAATGTAGTCAATGGGATAAGAACCATTCGGCGTCAATAACGGACTGGGATTCCTTAGTACTTTAGTACTTTTAAGAGTTGGAACTTAACTCCCCATTTTCTTTTACAAAGCGAAGCTATGCTCTTTGCTCTATGCTTTTTGATACGTTGGATAGGGCCAACCTTTTTATGAATGCCCTTTCGCTTCTCATTTTTATTTAAAATGCTATATTTCAAGACCTGAGCTTTATATTCTTCAAACAGATAAATTGATAAGATGAATCTATTTTCGTGAGGGCTTAACTTTTCCGGACTCTATTCTTTCGAACAGGTATTCCGGGGTTGTCATCACCTTCATCTTCCCTTCAAAGGGGACACCCTGTTTCAGATTATGTTTACAGGAGAGACAATCCGTCAGAAGGATCTCTGCTTTCACTTCCTCCGCTTCCTTCACCCTTCTGCGTGCAATGTCCCTTGAAAACTTCGGGTAGAATCCTCTCACCCCTCCTCCTGCCCCACAACAGAGGGATTCCTGATGATGATGTTCCATTTCCACCCACTGGCTTTCAAGGTCTTTCAGCAGTTCCCTCGATCCATCAAAGGACCCAAGCCCTCTTCCCAGGTGGCAGGGGTCATGATAGGTCATGGTTGCCGGATCGGTCTCCGGGGAAGTGAATGAAAAATGCTGACAGAGATAAGAGGTGAGGGTTTGAAAGAGGAGGCCGGTTGGATGCGCTTGATCATATTCTAAAAAAGTTTTGAGACAGGTGGGGCAGAGGAAGAGAGCCTCTTGGCCTCCCGCCTCCTTAATCCTCTCCAAGTTCTGACGGATCCGCTCCGGATTGGGGCTGGACCCGGTTTCATCTTTGGCGGCTTCACAGCAGACTTCGTCAATCAATGTGAAATCTATTCCCAATCGATGGAGGAGTTCGATCGTGTGGCCTGCGGTTTCACCCTCGGTGCTCCTTCCCACACAGCCGATATAGAGCACCAAAGGAGAGTGTTTGTGCGGCGCATGGAATTCGACTCCGGCTGTTTTTCCATAAGGGGTCCCGAATCGATCGATCGTCTCCTGAAGCTGTTTAACCTCACCGAGTTCAGCAGAAATTTCGGAATCCTCCAGACTCGATCTTCTCAGGTCTTTCAGTCTCTTCCCGGCATCGATGCCCATGGGGCAGACCTCTCCACAGAGGCCGCAGGTGGTGCAGAGGAAGAGGCCATCCTCAACTCCTTCTCTCAATCCGTTCACAAGACACGAAAGGGCAACTCCCCTCCCGCCCAGCATTCCATCGGTCCCGAAGGAGGGTCCCACGGAGTTATAGGTGGGACAGTCGATCAAACAATTCCCACACCCGATACAATAGAGAAGATCAGAGTAATCTTTCCTCTCCTCTAAAATTTGCCTTCTTCCGTTATTTAGGAGAACGAGGGTCAGGGAGGTGGGTTCGTGCATCCCATAGAAAGACGTTTTTTCGATATCCGAAGACTTGGATCTTCCTGCCACGATATCGATGAAGGATGGGAAAAGGGTTCCCGTGGCAAAAAAAGTTTCCAATTTCGCCATGAGGATAGCATCCTCTAAAGAGGGATAGACTTTATCGATGGAAGTGATGATAAGATGCTTGGACCTCATCCGGACTCGGGTTACATTCCCTTCATTATGGAGAATCAGGACCGCCCCTTCTTTCGGCGTGATGGCGTTTGCCCCCGTGATACCCACTTTCGCCTTTTGCAGATACGTTTCAATATCCTCCCTCACCGCCTGCATCTCCTCTTCAGGGACAGGAGGGATGTCTCTTTTTAAATGCCCGGAGAGGATCTGCGCAATTTCATAGCGGGAGAGATGGCAGGCGGGTCCGGTATAGTGAGAGGCCCGATGTCCGGCGATCTGGGTGATCCGGTCACCGATGTCCGTCTCAATCACCTCGATGCCATGCCGGGTGAGAAACGAGGTGAGTCCAATCTCCTTGGAGATGTTGGACTTCGATTTGACTACGAGTCGTTCCTCACCGATCTCTCTGAGCAGGATCTCACAGGCCTCCTCTGAATCCTTCGCCTGAATGACCTTAAACTGATTCTTCTCCAGATGGGAGATTGCCTCTTGAAGGAGACTCTCATTCCCCACACATTCAGAACGAATCCGCTTCACCTGCTCCTTAATCTTCTCAAGGTCACCAATCAGGTCGAGATTCTGCTTCTGGCGGTTTCGGGTCTCTCTGAATGCCCGCCTCTGGTTTTCCAGCTCAGATTTTTTTACCTTCTTTCTCAGGTTCTCATACTGCTTTTGGATCAGCCCCATCTTACTCCTTATTCCTGAAATTGGATTTATTTTATTCTGCAATTTTTCAGAGGACAAAACAAGCGTTTTTGCCGGAGTGAATCAAAAGGGTGTCTCCCATTGGAAAATGGTTTTCCTGTCAGGTATAATTTTTGAGAGATGAAAGAAAGGGTCTGTCTGGTCAGTTTGGGATGTCATAAAAATTTAGTCGATTCCGAGGTCATTCTCGGTCTCCTTTCAAAGGAAGGATATCCCCTCACCACTGACCCTTCGAAGGCTGAAATCCTCATCGTCAACACCTGCTCCTTTATCCAGGATGCAACCAAGGAGGCGATCGAAACTATCCTTCACCTCAGCCATTATAAGGAAGAAGACCGATGTCGTCTCCTTATCGTCTCAGGATGTCTCCCCCAACGTTATGGAAAAGTTCTGGAAAAAGAATTACCCGAGGTGGATCTTTTCGTCGGCACGGGGGCATTTCAAAACCTTCCAAGGCTCCTCGCTCAGAAACCGAAGAGAAAGAGCTTCCTTCCCAGACGCGCCTTTCTTTACAATGAAAAGACGCCCCGAATTCTCTCCACCTCTCCTTTCATCGCCTATCTAAAGATTGCCGAGGGTTGCTCCAATGCCTGCACCTTCTGCACGGTACCCAAGATCAGAGGACCCTACCGGAGCAGGCGTCTTCGATCCGTGCTCGAAGAGGCCAAAAGACATGCCACCCAGGGAGTTCAGGAACTCATCCTCATTGCCCAGGATACCACGGCTTATGGAGAAGACCTCGGCGATGGAACCAATTTAGAAAAACTCCTGAAGGAACTGGTCAACGTGGAAGGTCTCCGTTGGATCCGAATACTCTATTCCTACCCCAAGGCAAGCTATTTCACCCACGGACTCCTTGAACTCATGGCCCGGGAGGAGAAGATCTGCCCTTACCTCGATCTTCCCATTCAGCATATCGACGACGAAATCCTCAGGCGAATGGGCCGGAGATCGAAAGGGAAGGAAATCCGGAGCCTCCTTCAGAAGATCCGAACCTTTCTTCCAGCCGCGAGCCTCCGGTCTTCCCTGATCGCTGGGTTTCCGGGGGAAAGGGAAAGCCAGTTTAAGGCACTCTTAGACTTCGTAGAGGAGATCCAATTTGATCACCTCGGCGCCTTCAAATACTCCTCCGAGGAAGGAACACCCGCCGCCCAGCTTCCCGATCCGGTTTCGGAGGATGTGAAGGAGGAACGTTTGAGAACCATGATGGAGCTTCAAAAGAAGATCTCTCTGAAAAAATACCGAAAATTAGTGGGCAGGAGAATGAAGGTCTTGGTAGAAAGATCAGATCCTCGGGAAGGTGTGGCACAGGGAAGGCTCCAAACTCAGGCCCCTGAGATCGATGGTTGTGTCTTCCTCAGAGGGAAGGCCCGGCCCGGCGATTGGGTGGAGGTTCGAATCACCCAGGCCCTTCCATATGACCTGATGGCACAGATTGAAAGATTCCTTTCCTAACCCCTGCCGATGTCCCAAATCCCGATATAGAGAACAAAAACCTTTTCACATTCCGTCATTGCGAGCACCTGAAAGGTGCGTGGCAATCTCACCGAAAAAGGCGGGATTGCTTCGGTTCCCTCGCAATGACAATTTCCTAAATCGGGATTTGGGGATGCCTTTTCTCTTGACGGATATTTGAAAATGGGTTAGTTTGAAAGTCTTAAAACTATCTTAAATCTTAATCAGATAAATACCATAGGAAAGCCTACCGTTCGGAAAAGAAAAAATGGATGAAACAAGCGAATTGTTCCAGCAGAGGATCCAAAAACTGGAGGCCTTAAAAAAGGAAGGAATTGATCCCTACCCCAACCGTTTCAAGGTGACCCATACCTCCAAGGAAATTCATGAGGCCTTCGGTTCCCTGTCAGATGAAGAACTGAAATCTGTCGAAGGGACCTTCCGTATCGCTGGCAGGATTATGGCGATCCGGGATTTCGGCAGGGCAAGCTTCATTCAGATTCAAGATCGAAAGGGAAGAATCCAGGTTTATCTGCAGAAGGATATCGTGGGCGAGCAGGCTTTTCATCTCTTTAAAACGTTCGATATTGGCGACTTCGCCGGATGGGAGGGAAGGGTCTTCCGGACGAAGACACGTGAACTCACCCTCCAGGCTCAGAGTTTTCGGCTCCTGGTCAAGTCACTTCGGCCCCTTCCGGAGAAGTGGCATGGCCTCACGGACATCGAAACCCGTTATCGCCAGCGGTATTTAGATCTCATTGCTAACCCCAGGGTCAAGGAGATCTTTCTGACGAGAATCCGGGCTATCCAGAAGATCCGGGAGTTTTTTACCTGTCGGGGTTTCATTGAGGTAGAAACGCCCATGATGCACCCTGTTCCCGGAGGGGCGACAGCCAAGCCTTTCAAAACCCATCACAACGCCCTCGACATGGACCTCTATTTGAGGGTTGCCCCTGAACTTTTTCTGAAACGACTGGTGATCGGAGGTTTTGAAAAAATATTTGAGATCAATCGCAGTTTCCGAAACGAAGGGATTTCCACCCAGCACAACCCCGAATTCACCATGCTCGAATTCTATCAGAGCTATGCGACCTTTGAAGAGATGATGGAGATGACGGAGGAGCTTTTCGGCTCAATGGTGAAAGAGATCCATGGTGGGCTCACCCTCACCTATCAGGGAAAGGAGATCGATTTTACTCCTCCCTGGAGGAGGATCCTCTTTAAGGACTCCCTGATAGAATTTGGAAAGCTGGATCCGGCTACTCTGAAAGAGCCTTCGAAAGCGAAAGAGGTGGCCAAAGGCCTTGGCCTCGAACTGAAAAAGGGGTCCTCCCACGGAAGGGTTCTGGCCGATCTCTTCAAAGAGTTGGTCGAGCCCCACCTTCATCAACCTACCTTTATCACCCATTACCCCACAGAGGTTTCCCCTCTCTCCCGACGGAACGGGGATGACCCTGAGGTGGTGGATCGATTCGAGCTTTTCATTGCCGGTCGTGAGATCGCAAATGGTTTTTCTGAACTGAACGACCCCTTGGAGCAACGGGAACGCTTCCTCCAGCAGATGAAGGAAAGGAGCGATGAGGCCGATTTTCCTCTCTTCTTCGATGAGGATTTTCTGCGTGCTCTCGAATTCGGTATGCCACCCACGGCCGGTGAGGGAATTGGTATCGATCGCTGGATGATGCTCCTCACCGATGCACCCTCCATCCGGGACGTCATCTTCTTCCCACTACTTCGAATGGAGAAATAGTGATTTATGAAGTATGAGTGGTTCATTGGTCTGAGATATCTCAAGGCAAAACGGAAACAGACCTTCATCTCCATCATCACGGTCATTTCCATCGCCGGGGTCATGCTGGGCGTGATGGCTCTGATCGTTGTTCTGGCAGTGATGAGCGGATTTGAAAAGACCCTGAAAGAAAAAATCTTAGGCACCCAAGCCCACCTTGTCCTCCTCAAGGCCAGTCAGGAAGGAATGGACCACTATGAGGAAGTGGCGAAGCAGGTTGAAGCCGTCAAGGGGGTGGTCTCGGCCGCCCCATTTATCTTCAACCAGGTGATGCTCTCTTCGGGGTCGGGTGTCTCCGGTGTGGTCCTCAAAGGGATCGACCCGGATCGTGTGGGGAAAGTAACTGAACTGGCCCATAATCTGAAGGCCGGCAGTCTCCAGGATCTTAAGACCTATCAGGAGGGAGATCCTTCCGGCATCATCCTCGGCGTCGAGTTGGCCAAACACCTCTCCGTCTCGATCAACGAGACCCTTCAGGTGATCTCTCCGCTTGGCACGATGACACCGATGGGGATGATGCCTAAGATGAAGCTTTTTCGTGTGGTCGGGATCTTCCATTCCGGGATGTACGAGTATGATAATACGATGGCTTATGTCTCTCTCGAAAGTGCTCAGAAGTTCTTCAGTATGGGAGCCCGCGTCACCGGGATCGAGATTAAAACAGAGGATATTTATCAGGTCAAGGAGATCGCCAAAGAGATCCGCCGAGGGATGGGGTTTCCCTTTTGGACAAAGGATTGGATGGAAATGAACCGAAATCTTTTCTCCGCCCTCAAGCTCGAGAAGATCGCGATGTTCATCATCCTTGTCCTGATTGTCTTGGTGGCGGCTTTCAACATCATTTCCACGCTCATCATGGTGGTGATGGAGAAGAATAAGGACATTGCTATTCTGAAGTCAATGGGCGCCCCTTCCAAGGGTATCTTGAAGATCTTCATCATCGAAGGAGGGGTGATCGGTGTGGTGGGAACGGTCCTGGGGGCGATCCTGGGCATCGGGGCTGCCCTCAATTTAGAGAAGATCACCGGATTTGTAGAGAACCTTTTTGGATTCAAAATTCTTTCGAGCGATGTCTATTATATCGACAAGCTTCCTTCGCAGGTGAACCCACTCGATATCGGACTGATCGTCATGACCGCTATCCTCATCAGCCT
>JBFMAE010000152.1:0-14288 GCA_040756085.1 Thermodesulfobacteriota bacterium
TAAAGATGCCGTTTACGGAGTTTAAAAAGACGTAGCCTGTAGTGCTGAAGATAGGCCAGTCCTCAGGCATCCGCTCGCTCTTGGTCAGAATCTTTTCACCCACAATGTAAAGCGGCATTCTGAGAGGAGAAGAAAGATCTCTGGTTATCTCTTCGTCATATAATCGACCTATCTTATCCTCCAGAGCAGCTTCATCGGGAAAGGAAGTGAGGGGATGAAGACAGAATTGAATAAAACAGCCCTTCTGTAATTGATGAAAATATTCTACAGGGTTATAGAGTCCATCCGGATGGTCCACCCTCAATCCGGTCACCTTATTCTCCCGGATGAGTTTAAAAATGAGTTGATGGGCCTTTCTGAAGACCACCGGGTTCTCCACCCGGATGGCGGCAAGTTCATTGATATCGAAAAAACGCCTGTAATTGATCTCCTCCGTAGCGACCCTCCAGTGAGAGAGCCGATAGACTTGTTCATTAAGAAGTTCATCCATCAGGTCCAAGCTCCGGGGATCGCCTTTTACTCCATTAAAGATCCTGACATTCTCATCGATAAAAGATTGAACCCCCTCACTTTCGTCATATAAATTCCAGAGCCTCCTTTTAATAACCTCCTTTTCACGACGCCTCTCCATCATCTTGTCCACATCTTTTTCCGTACGGGGTGGAAGATGTTCAAGGGCGGTAAGGATGCTGAGAAGTTCCTGAAAGTGAAAGGGATGGCTTCCCATCCTTTTCTCGAGTTCATCGATACGAAAGGTCAATATCCGGGCATAGGAAATGGGGGCGACGGGGAGTTTCCGTTCGAAGTAATGGATAAAGAAAGCCCCATCCTCAAAGGTGAGAGTCAATTCCTGGTTTTCGAGGATGCGACCATACTGGTCTCCCAGGATGGGAAGGAGAACCTTGTTTTCGAGCTCATCCTTAACCGGTTTCCAATCGATATCGAAAAAATTGGCATAGATCGAGCTTGGGCCGTTTTCCAGAACATCCATCCACCATTGATTCTCGTTTCCAGAAATGCCCATATGATTGGGGACGATGTCAAGAACTTGACCCATTCCATATTTTTGCAGCTCCCCTATCCATGCGTCATATTCTTCTTCTGTCCCAATTTCTGGATTGAGGAGATTGTGGTCCAAGATATCATACCCATGAAGACTCCCCTTTTTTGCCTTGAAATAAGGGGAGGCGTAACAATCGGAAATGCCTAACTCATGGAGGTAAGAAACGATCGACTTCGCATCTGTAAACTTGAACTGATGATTGAATTGGAGCCTGTAGGTGGCGATGGGAATCTTTCTATAAAGACTAAGGTCATTGACCACAGAATTAAAAATCTCATGTATCTCTTCGTCGGCTAAGAACTTCTTACGTTCCATAGATTGTATTTATTCAACCTTTCCTTACCCCTACTTTATCCATCAAGAGGGGAATCTAAGTCCCTTGTCCCAAAGGGTTCCCTCTTTTTATATTAAAATTCTCTCACCTTTCTGTAAATAGCAAAAGCATAAGCATCCAGGACAAAAATAACTTCTGAGCCCCTTGACAGGATCGACTCCGGGACAAGGGGCCCCATGCCATCCCATTCTTCAGACGATGAAGCAAATATCTTCTCCCAGGATCCCTCCTCGATCATCGTCCCAAATTTAATGGGTTTAGGACTAAAATTAAAAACACAAATCACTCGATCTTCCCTGCATTCACGTTTCATCAACAATGCCTGTTGCCTCTCAAACGCCTTGATCTGCATCCCTTTTTTATCCAGGCAAGATAAAGAGGGTATTTCTTTTCTGAGCTTGATGAGCATTTTATATAATTCAAAGAGGGTTTTATGGTCTTCATAATGGCGCAGATCCAGATTAATCTTGGAACGTAAAAAGGTCGTTTCGTCCTGCGGGTCAGGTATTTCTCCCTCCCATTGAAAGGTAGCAAATTCTTCTTTTCTGCCCTTTCTGACCGCCTCGATTAATGCCTGATCGGAGTGGCTGACAAAATATTGAAAGGGAGTTTCTTCTCCATATTCCTCTCCCATGAATAAAAGCGGGATATTGGGTGAGAGCAAGACGATCCCTGCTGCAAGTTTTAAAGCTTCGAAGGGAACCAAGGAACTCAGCCTATCCCCTTTTTTTCTATTTCCAACCTGGTCATGATTCTGGGCGAAGATGACAAACTTTTTGGGAGGAAGATGTTTTGAAGAACTTCCATGTCGTCTCTTGCGGTAGGGAGAGTATTGACCACTGTAAACGAACCCTTCACGGAATGCCTTGGCCATCTGGTTGATATCCCCAAAATCCTGATAATATCCATCCCGTTCCCCGGTCAGGAGGGTATGGAGGCAGTGGTGGAAATCATCATTCCATTGGGCATCCAAATGATATCCTCCTCTTTTGAGAGGATCGATGACCCTCACATCATTGAGGTCACTTTCGGCGATCACGGCGATATGACGATCCAATCTCTTTGCGTGTTGTTGAACAGCCTCCTGTATATCCTGCAAAATATGTCGGGCACTGAAATCGAAGATTCCGTGAATCGCATCGATTCGAAGGCCATCCATATGATATTCTGTCACCCAATATAGGGCATTTTCTATGATAAATTTTCGGACCTCATCGCTTTCCGAGCCATCGAAGTTGATGGCTTGACCCCAGAGGGTTTTATAACGGTGGGTAAAGTAGGGGCCGAAATCACCAAGATAGTTCCCTTCCGGTCCTAGATGATTGTAAACCACATCGAGGATCACAGCCAAACCTTTCTGGTGGCAGGCATTGATTAGCTTTTTCAGCCCCTCCGGGCCTCCATAACTATTTTGGGGGGCATAGAGATAGGTTCCATCATAACCCCAGTTCCTTTCCCCTGGGAATTGGGCAACGGGCATTAACTCGATGGCCGTTATTCCAAGTTCATTCTTTAAATAGTCGAGGAAAGGGAGGAGCGCTTCGAACGTTCCTTCTGAAGCAAATGTTCCAGTATGAATCTCATAGAGGATGATCTCCTCTAAAGGAATTCCTTTCCAACCCTGTTCTTCCCATTTGAAACTGCTTGGATCGACGACTTCAGAGGGACCATGTACCCCTTCGGGTTGGAATCGCGAAACAGGATCAGGCCTCGGTTGATCTCCATTCAATAGATAGAAATATCTCGCTCCTGCTCCAAGGTTTTTGACCCAAGTGGTAAAATATCCATGTTCATCGGAATCCATTTTAAATTCTCTGGATTCCCCTATCACTCTCAACGAAATGGAGGAGGCCTTTGGAGCCCAGACTCTGAATCGAACCCCCTCTTTTGATACATTTGCTCCCAACTCCAATGTCCATGATTTTTGGGATGTCCCTGCTTTCTTCATTTTTTCAAAAAAACCCTCTTTGTCTTGTCCTTTTAAGGAAAAAGACAACCCACGATTATCAATTTTTCTTAAGACCTTCTTTGATCTACAGGTGAGAGAGGGTTTTCATTCCACTTTCTTCACACAATTTAATGTCCCAAACGGATTCTCAATACAATTGGTACAACCGGGATCGGTCTGCCACTCGCCATCGACGAAGAATCTGTACTGATAGGTGCCGGGAGGAAGATGGAGAGAAATCTTCCAGACCCCTTTTTTATCTTTCTTCATAGGATGACTTATCGTATTCCAATTGTTGAAATCACCCGAAATCGACACATTCTTGGCTTGGGTGGCAAAGAGTTCGAAATTCACTTTTTTATCTTTTTCTTTCTTGGGAGTTGATTTCATCGTCTCTTCCTCCTTTCTTAAGAAATTGCAGTTTAAGTCAACCCTTCGACTTCCCGGCCTGAAGGCCAGGGCTTGCTAAGCCTGCCGCAGGCAGGGGTTGACCCCTTCGACTTAGCTCAGGGCAAGCTCTGGGCTGCGCTTCTTTACCCCGTCTTCAAAGACGGGGCTTAGCGCGGTCGAACGAATCAATCTTTTTCTACTCTCCCTCAATAAATTTTTTACTACCTTTTTTAATTCTGTCAAGTCTGAAGATTCGGTGAGGTAAGCATCCGCAGCCCAATTCATGAAATTCTTCTTTCAACTGAAGATGAAAATGCATATTCCACCCTCGTATTAATGAAAGAAATAATTTTTTAAATGGATAGACATTTCCATTGTTATAAATTATTTTTTGAATTATATTATAGCAATATACATGCCTATTTTTTGTTATCACTAATTAATTGAAATCATAAATTATTCTTGATTATTAGAGAAATATTTGCGTGAATTTTAATAATTTGAATGGGGCATTTTGGAACAAATGTCCTTAAAATCCCCAAAAAGTTGGATTTTAAAAATTTATAAATTTCCAGAGTAATCCCTCAGTCTCGGGTTTGGAATAGAACCGGCAGGGGTGTCGGAGGAAATCTTAGAGCGGCAACCTCATCTTGGCCCTTTAACTGCAAGCTCTCATCCAGCCCTCTGAGGACTGTGTTCTATCGATGAACGTTTCCCTAATATTATGGATATCAATGCAATCCGCATTCTAAGATTTTCGGAGATATCCCTGCCGGGACGATGGAATTCATACCTGTGACTGAGGGGTTACTTTCCAGACTAAAATTTTCTTGAACGGTGTTAAATAAAAATATAAAATTGAAAACCCAATAAAAAAATAACTTAAAATGGGAAATGTAGAAACCATAAAAAAAGTTCACGAGCATATCGATGAAAATTTCCCCGCCCATCTCGAAAAGTGCAGGGAGTTCCTCCGACAAAAGAGCATCTCCGCCACAGGGGAGGGAATAAAAGAAACGGCTCAAATCGTAAAAGATTTTGTTGCTGAAATTGGAGGAAAAGCGGACTACTTCGGGGAAGAGAATTTCCCGATCGTATACGGAAGGGTGGGCAGCGGAAACCCGAAAACTTTGATCATCTATGGCATGTACGATGTGCAACCTGGCGAAGAACATAAATGGAGTTCCCCCCCATTTGGAGCGGAGATTAAGAATTTACCAAATCTCGGACCCTGCGTGATTGCCCGTGGCGCGGTGAATTCAAAAGGCGCCCTTGCAGGGCTGTTCAATGCCCTGAGGAGTATAAAAAAGGTTGATAGGCTTCCTCTCAATATCATCTTCACCATCGAAGGCGAGGAAGAAATAGGAAGCCCCCACTTTGAATCATTTATTCGGGAACACAGGGATGAATTAATGGGTGTAGGTGCCGTTGATTTTGATTTCTATGAAGAATCGAAAAAAGAGGTGACTCTTCATCTTGGCCTCAAAGGAATTGTCTATTTGGATCTCACATGCAGAGGCGGTAAAAAGGGGGGACCCACTGAATCGCTTCATAGTGCGTCAAGCGCATGGATCTCATCGCCGGTTTGGCGTCTCGTCCATGCCCTGGCCACTCTGGTCGACGAGACCGAAACAATCACCATCGACGGCTTCTATGATAATGTCGCCTCCATGAGCCACACCGATATGGAACTCCTTGAAAAACTGGAAAAGACCTTCGATGAAAAAGCCTTTCTCAAGGAGATGAAGGCCCTTTGCTTTAAATACCGATTACAAGGTGCGGAACTCCTTAAAAGAGGCCTCTACATGCCTATCATCAACATCGATGGCATTCATGCAGGATACACAGGAAAAGGGACGAAGACGGTTTTGCCAAGATCGGCTACGGCAAAGATCGACATTCGATTCGGCCCCAATATGGAACCGGAGGAGGTGATAGAAAAACTGAAAAGACACCTCATCAGCTTGGGTTATGATGACATTGAGGTAAAGGTGAGGGACAACTATACTTGGTCAAAAACGGATATCCACCAGGAGATCGTTCAGAAATTCATAAAAGCCTATCAGGATCATGGTAGAAATCCAGAAATATGGCCTATAGCTACATGGGCAGCTCCCTATTTCGTTTTTTCAAGGATCCTTCGATTGCCTGTTGTTTCAGGGGGGTTGGGACATGGGGGAAGGCAGCACAACCCGGATGAATATATGACCGTTGAAGGACTTCGAGAGTTCGAAAAATTCGTCGTCACCTTCCTGTATAAATTATCGGAATAGATTTTGCTGCTGCGATTCCCCTAGCAAAGGGGAAAGGGATCATCTATTCATTGAAATGAGAATTACCCTGCTGACGAATGAATATCCGCCTCATGTTTATGGAGGGGCTGGGGTTCATGTAGAATACCTTTCACAAGGGCTCGCTAATCTGGAAGGAGGTAAGCACGAAATTCACATCCTTTGCTTCGGCGATCAAAAAGAACATTCAGCGAACAAAATGGTTGAGGGGATTCAGGGGACTTTCGACTTTCCCTTTCAGGACTCCCGTCATCAAAAATTATTGGAGACTCTTTTTCAGAACCTCATTATGACTGGATCCCTGCGGGAGATAGATATTGTTCATTGCCATACGTGGTATACCCATCTTGCAGGTTCTTTGATAAAAGAAATTTATAATGTCCCCCTTGTTATTACAACACACTCCTTGGAGCCTCACCGCCCCTGGAAAGAAGAGCAGTTAGGCTCTGCCTATCAGGTCACTACTTGGCTGGAGAAAACGGCATATCAAAATGCCGATGGAGTGATTGCTGTTTCCCAGCCCATGAAAAGGGGGGTGCATGATCTCTATAAAGTTCCCTTTAAAAAGATACGGATTATTCCTAATGGAATTGATACAAATCAATATCGACCCACCCCCAACCCGGCCCTGCTGAGGTCATACAAGATTAACCCTGATCAACCCTTTCTTCTCTTCGTAGGCCGGATCAGTCGGCAAAAAGGGATCATCCACCTTGTCAATGCGATAAAGTACCTTTCCCCTGGAATACAGGTTGTCCTCTGTGCTGGCGCCCCTGATACCGAAGAGATAGATCGGGAAATGGTAGAACGGGTTAGGAAAGCGCGAACTGAGACTCCGAACGATATCCTCTGGATACCCCAATGGGTCTCCAAGTCTCATCTCATCAGCCTATATAGCCATGCTTCTGTTTTTGTATGCCCATCGGTCTATGAACCCTTTGGAATCGTAAATTTGGAGGCCATGGCCTGTGGAACTCCCGTGGTCGCTTCGGCAGTGGGTGGAATCCCGGAAGTGGTTGTCCCTGGCGAAACCGGATTATTAGTCTCCTTTGAACCCATCGATTTCAATCATTGGGAGCCCAGAGATCCGGAACAATTTTCAAAGGATCTGGCAACCACCATAAATAGTCTGTTTCTTCCACCGGAAAGAATAAGGGGGATGGGCCTCAAAGCCAGGGAAAGGGTTGAAAAGCAATTCAGTTGGAAAAGTATTGCGCAACAAACTCTTGCATTTTACCGAGAGTTGACAGGTAAGACGTGATCTTCGGCCTAACAATCGTTCACTCCAGATTTTCTCCTATCATCATCTTTTAAAGTTCTCCTCGAAGCATCAGGATGTTAGAAAATCATTCATTGAAAAGACAAATTCCCCTGGATGGACATTTTCGGGGAAGTAGACTTGATATTACCGATTCATCCATAAAGCATCTCAATAAACCGCTGATGAGGCGGGCCAAAAGGCAACCCAGGAGGCTCTGGAGATTGCGAAGCGTCATTCGGTGCCTGGGGTTGAGTTCACGGGTCATCTTGATGCTGGTGTTAAGGATCTTCACAAATTATTGATGTTGAAGGAGGAGTCCCTGCCCACCGCAGACAGGTGTATGCTTCCTTTTGGCTAAATGACCGCTTTCTAAGAATCCCCATGGCCGGGTTCCAACCTCTTAAGGCCATCAACGCGGTCCAGATGGCGATCAAAAGAATAGATAATCTTAGGTCCCTTTCTCAAAGACGTTATTGCTAAAATAGCATCAGCAAAATCAAGATTCTTTTTATGATAAAGGGTAAGCGCTCCGGTGAATAGATCCAAACCTTCCACTTCGAGGCCTTCGCACAATAAAAACTGAGTCATTGTTTCCGCAATTTGCTGTTTTGAGTATCCATAAAACGATTCCAGCGTCCAAACGACCTCTGCAACCGTAATGGGAATAATCGATAATGATATCTTACCAGTTCTTGCTTCATTAAAAATCTTCAGAGCAGCCTCAGCCATCGCTGGCGGGTCTCTGGTTAAATATCGGAGGATGACATTGGCATCGACAAGGGCTTTTTTCATTTTTCCTCTTTTACGAGAAGGTGTTTCGCCAATTTATGATGAACCTCTTCTCGAATGGATTCAACCCCGGGATAGGGCCGTTTTGCCGGAAGGGCCCCATAAAAGTCTTTTAAACTTTTTTTCTTAAGCGGTTTTAAAATGGCATGGTCTTTCTCTATGAAGAAGATAACAGAGTCACCTTCCTTAATATCCAGGGAAGTTCGGACTTCCTTAGGAATAGTCACCTGTCCCTTAAACGTAATTTTCGCCTTGTTCATCACATTACCTCCAAAATAATCATTACAAATAAAAAATAGCATTACTTTTTTAAGATGTCAATGGTATTTTATTAGATAAGGAGTGTTGGGGCGGAAGGGCAAGATATCCAGCCTGGCTGAAAAAGTCCTTAAAAAGCGTATAACGCTTCATACGATGAGGCACAGTTCTGCCACATTTTAGGCTCTCCAAAAGAATCCTTATCAATTCTGCACCAAGTCTTGTCCTGAACCTGTTTCAGGAACGGATGGTTTTTTCAAAGCGATATACCCGATAGTGCATCAAACGGGAAGGAATAATTTTCGATAAAATTGCTGAAAAGGGGGACACCGATCAGACGGCAAAGCTTCAAAAACAAAACCTGCAGCTTACGGAGAAAGTGGAGGGGTTAGAAGTCGTAGATTCGACTCTTCGAGGAGAATACAAGAAGGTGATGAAGGCCTTAGAGTTTGTAATGGAGCTGGTTTCTTTCTTTTCAAAATCTAAAGAGACCCCTGTCAATGCGATAAAAATTTAATGATTTTCAAGGAATAAAGATCTCCACAGGATCTTGTGAATTGCTATAATTTTCAATTTTTGGTATATTTTGTGCAGCTTAGGAAGTAACGGAACTTTATTCAATTATATTGATTTAACCCCCTTTCCTTTTAATGGGGGATGGCCTTTTTTAAGATTATAGAGGGATCTTAACATGCCAGCAATTGCACCGATTGAAGATTTGAGGGCTGCGCAGAAAGATCTTCTCGCAGCAAAGGATATTGAGGAATTGAAAAAGATTTTTACAAAATGGCGTCGTATTGGATGGAAAATATCTGTAAATTATGGTTGGAGGAAAGCATCCCAGAGAAATTGAAAGGTGAGGGTATATCAATAATGTAGACACGACACAGATATCTGATAAGGAAGGGGATGGTCTGGTGGTTCTGGATTTTAAGACAGATTTAGTAAAAAAAGATGATCTAAAATCAAAAATAGAACACCACAAACCTCAGGTTCGGGTTTATTCAGATGCCATTAAAACCATTTTCGGTAATCCTCCAAAAGAGGTAATTCTTTTCTTTCTTCATTTGATGGAACCAATTTCCCTTACCCCCATAGTTTCTTGAATGGGGAGAACCAGGACGAAAATCGGGGGGGCTTAAAAATTGCTTTTGAAATAATTTTAATCTAATGTAATATTTACAACGAATGATGTAAATTTTACAACAAAAAGGTCGAGACTATGGTTGTGTTACTGAATACGAAATTGAGAAGAAAGCTGCTCGCCTACTCTTTTACTCACCCTGATGAAGATTTCTATGTCAGAGAGCTTTCCGGCCTGATTGAAGAGGATCCGGGCAATCTCTCACGAGAGTTGAGATCCCTGGAAGAAGAAGGACTTTATACTTCGGTGACGAGGGGGAGGATCAAACTCTTTTCTCTTAATAAAAAATATCCATTGTTTCGAGAACTGAAAAAGATCATTTTCAAAACCGAGGGGGTGGAGGGGACCCTCAAGGAGGTTGTTGGGAGGTTTCAAGGAATATCCTTTGCCTTTATTTATGGATCTTATGAGAAGAATAAGGAGAAAAGGACTTCAGATATTGATCTGATTGTTGTGGGGAAGTTCCCTCGAAATAAATTTACCCAGGAGATTCGTACCCTCGAATTGAAATTAGGAAGGGAAATCAATTTTACCGTTTATAACCAGGAAGAATTCGAGATGGAAAGAAAAAAGGAAGGAGGTTTTTTAAATTTAATTCTCCAAGGAAGAGTTGTCATTCTGAAAGGAACCTTAAATGCTGGATAAACTGATTAAAAGGTTTGAGAAAGCGGGCAAGATAAGAAAGCAAAAAGCAGGAATCGTTCAGGTAGAGGCCTTATTGAAAGAAGCTATCTTGGACCTCGAGGAGGCGAAGAGGATTGTGAACCTTGCAGAGAGGGCGACCTATTTATTAGCTTATAATGCCATGCTCAAAGCAGGAAGAGCCTTAATCCTTTTCCATGGATATGTCCCAGATGATGGGGCACAGCATAAGACCGTCGTGGAAATGACGAGTGCCATCTTGGGTTGATAAATATAAAAATCTTACAGGGCAATTCGAAACCATGAGAAGAAAAAGAAATGAAATGACTTATGAGTCTGGCGGGTTGCTTTCAAGGTCAGACGCCCAGAAGGCTTTCTCTGATGCGATCTCTTTGGTTAAAATGATTTTAACGGAAGTAAAATCTCAAAACCCCCAGTTAGGGCCCTTAGGGCCCTTAGGGAATTGATATCGACAAAAGATTGTCGATATGACTAAGCGGCAATGCCAATGGTTTTAAAAATGTTTTGCATCTCTCTTTGGATATTCTCATAATGGATATCAATCTCGCATCGATTAATTGGCTTTCGTCCAGCTTTGAGGTTACAAGCCCCTGCAAGCAGAGGAATCAAAACCTTTTCTCGCAAGACGAGGAATCCCGCCATGGCCCGAAGGCCTTCTTGAGAGGCCTCATAGAACCGGGAGTGCTTGATCCGTCGGACCAAGTCTTTGCCACGAAGTTTCTTCAGATCGTAGGATGCGTGGCGAGCATGATAATCGGGGACGGATTTGCCAAGGCTCTCTTTGACTCTTCCCGCAAGGTCCGCCGCTGTAAATCCTCGTGGATTGACCGAGAGACCAATGACCCCCTCCATCACGGCTCGCATTCGAGGCCGATTGACATCCAGTCCTCCGACTCGGGTCCGCCCCACCTTCGAGGCAAGAGGCCACGTATCCAGTCTCTCGTTGTCGATGAAAGTAACGTCCGCACCTCGCAAAACCTTCAGGAATCGTTCCAGGATGCCCTTGAGCAGGGCAATGATCTGAGGAAACCGATCGATCCGCTTCCGACATCGCAACTGTTTGGTGTTGTGAACGATCACCTCGATTCGCAGGACGCGCTCGCCTTTGCTATACATCTTGACCGTCAACTTCCCAAAATGGACTTTGAAGATCGTCAGATCATAGACAGGTCTCTCGACCACACCCTCGCATCGAGGAGAGGTTCGCCCTTTCTTCCATTTAAAGAGTGGACGATGCTTGGAGCCAAAGATGGTCTTGACCATCTTGAGGTTCAAGGGGGCTCGCGTCCTATCAATTACACTATGAAATACTTGATCCAGGTAGCGCCCTCGCGTAAAGAGAAGGTTGCGGCTATATTCCCCCTGGTAGACCGAATAGAAGTAGATAAATCCACTCTTCTTCTGTTCCGAGATGTCCAGAGCAAAACACAGACAGCCGTAAATCCAACGCTCACAGACTCGAACCAGGCGCCCTACAGAGCTTGGGGCTCTCATGGTGTCTGCGATTCTGGCCAAGCCTGTGGCGTCGGAGATCTCTGTAAAGCAGTTGCCCTCTTTGGTGAAGGAGACCTTGCTTTTCTGGGCCTGACGGGCTACGTATTCATGACCATTGAGGATCACTTGAGCATTAAAGGGAGGATGAGGGCAGAGTTTGATGGTCAGATGTCCCCACTCTGGGTCCAGGATATGAAACGAATAATGATTAACGTAAGAGGTCTTGGTCTTGATATCGGTGATCCCCTTTTGGGAGCGGTGAACTTGGAATACGGGCATGGGTGCCAGGGCAGCGGTGATGCAGAAGAGGCCTCGGAAAGCAGGGTCTTTCGGTATATGCTCTTCGGCCAATTCATGCATTTTTTTCCCTCTTTTACAGTGAATCACCGGAATGCCTTGCTTCTTGGCATAGGCATGAATTCGCCGGCTAAAGCGACCTGCGAACCTCATCAGATGGGTATTGTCGAGATCCTCATCGCTTCCCCTCAACTGGCGCCACCACGTACGGAATCCTCCAGCGGATTGGGCCAGAATGAAATAGGCATTGAGCACAATGCGATCAACACAATCATAGGTTCCGGTAAGATAAGCTTGATAGGACTGAGAGAATTCATCGGGCATCTTCATCGGTTTTCCTCCCTTGGAGACATGAAGTTCAGGATAGGAGAAGTTATCGATGAAGTCAACGCTCTTCAAAACATCAGCGGTCTCTGGAGGAGTTATCCACGGAGTGGTAAAGAGCGGAGAGATTTTAGCCCAGCGCCCTACGGTGTGGCGGGGCGTGCCCAAAGGGCAAAATCTCGGAGCTCTTGTAGCACTCTGTGGATAACTCAACTGCATTGTCATCACACTGTTCTTAATTGTATACCAGGTTGGAGACTATTCAGTGATCGTTCCATACCACAAAGTTACGATTAACGACTGCCCCGAAGGGGCCACCTCTTCCGGGCGAAGTCCCGGAAGAGGCGTAGATTCTTACATTTTGAATCTGAGAATTTTCTTCTAACATTTTTACCCCCTCACCCCCTCCCTCTCCCCGCTGGGGAGAGGGGAAGGTGAGGGGAAATTTCAAATATTTTTGGTTAGGTTTTATTCACCCTGAAACGGGCTCCTGGATTTCATCCATCTTTCGATGAATCGTTCGAACATTAATCCCCAAGAGCTGTGCTGCTTTCCGTTTATTTCCTTTGGTCGCCTTAAGGGTCTGGATCAATATCTCCCTTTCCACTTCCTCAAGGGGTGTTCCTATTTTAATGGGGATCACCTCGGGTCTTCCTTTAAAGTCTTGGATTTCTTGAGGGAGATGCTGGATATCAATCACCTCCGGACTGTTAATGACTAAGATGGATTCAATGGTATTTTCCAACTCCCTGACATTCCCGGTCCATTCGTATTCCGTAAGGAGGTTCATCGCCCTCTGGGAAATACCCTTCACTTTCATAAGGTATTTCTGATTATATTTCTCTATGAAAAAATTGACCAGAAAGGGAATATCATCCTTCCGATCCCTCAACGGCGGCAGTTTAATATTCACGACATTCAAACGATAATAGAGATCCTCCCGAAATCCCCCGCTTTTGACCGCCTCCAGAAGGTCGCGGTTACCTGCAGCGATAATCCGGATATTGACTCTGATCGTTTTATTCCCTCCCACCTTCTCAAACTCCCCCTCTTGAAGGACACGCAACAGTTTAATCTGTGTAGAAGGAGGGATATCTTCCACTTCGTCCAAAAACAATGTTCCATTGTGGGCCAATTCAAACCTTCCTTTTCGAGAGGTAATGGCACCGGTGAAAGCCCCCTTTTCATGTCCAAAAAGCTCACTTTCGATGATCCCTTCGCTTAAGGAAGCACAACTCACCTTGATGAAGGGCATCGACGTCCGGGGGCTGTTGTAATGAATGGCGTTTGCAATCAGTTCCTTCCCCGTTCCACTCTCGCCAATAATGAGAACGGAACTGTCATAGGGCGCGATATGATGGATGAGTTCGAAGACCTTTACCATCTTCGCACTTCTTCCAATGATATTCTTAAAATGGAATTTGTCCTCTAATTTAGAACGCAGATCTCGGTTTTGAAGGATCAGGGTCTGTTTCTCCAGAGCCCTCTCCACCACCAGAGAGATCACCTTGGGGTTGATCGGTTTTTCGATAAAATCGAAGGCACCCAATTTCATCGCCTGAACAGCCTTTCCAATCGTCCCCTGAGCAGAGATGACGATCACTTCTGTCTCCGGTCTCAGGCCCTTTATAGCTTCTAAAAGTTCAATGCCATCCATCTTGGGCAGGACCAGATCAGTGATCACTAAATCAACCACCTCCTGACGGAAAAGACGGAGACCCTCCTTCCCATTCGAAGCCAGGAGGATAGCATACCCTCTTTTCTTTAATAGGAGACGTATACTTTCTCCGACCCTCGGATCATCCTCAACAATGAGAATCACCCGCTTCTCCATAAATCATTCAACCTCAAAGGAATGCTGGAAAATTGGAATCATGGAATATTCCATCACTCCATCATTCCATGTGAATTTCAGTTCGCTTTCGGGCTGAGCGGAATTCGTATTTTAAAGAGCGAGCCCTTATTGACTTCACTTTTCACTGAGATCTCCCCATGATGGTCTGTAATAATCTTTTTGGCAATGGAGAGCCCT
>JBFMAE010000153.1:0-4558 GCA_040756085.1 Thermodesulfobacteriota bacterium
TGATGGAAAAGAGGTTGACCGGTGAGTGGAAGGAAACGACCTTGATCCCATCCCATGGGAGGGTGACTTCCCCGATGATCCTCCTCTTCGGTCTGGGCGAGGTGCGGGAGTATAATTCTCTTCGCCTTCGTGAACTTTCTTCTTATCTTTTAGAGACCTTGAGAAAACTAAACGCCTCCAGTATCTGCCTCTCCCTTCCTTATGAAGAGAACTACAATGTGGATTGTGGTAAATTAGCAGAGGTTCTCCTCGAGGGGTTCGCGGACTGCTTGGATCTCAATCAATATCGATTTGACGAAGAATGGATCAAGGGGCTTCGGATCTTCTTTGCAGAGGGGGAGAGGCGTTTCTCCGAAATCCTTTTAGGGGTTCAAATCGCCCAATCCATTTTAGCAGGCAGACTCAAGATAAGGATCTTTGCTCCCTCGGAAAAAAGGTCATCAGAAAATCAGATTATCAGGTGATGAATATCAGAGTATCAGGAGATCAGGCTAAAAGCCTTGATATGGTTAGTCCTGTTACGCTGATTTCCTGGTATCCTTCATCCCGATTTCCTGATTACCTAATATCCTTAATTATGCACCGAACAGTTTCTCTTCGAAATATTTGAGTGTCCTCCTTAACCCCTCCTGACGGCTTATTCTGGGCTCCCACCCCAGGACTCTTTTCGCCTTGGTGATGTCGGGCTGCCTCACCTTTGGGTCGTTCTGGGGTAGGGTGTGGAAAACGATACGGCTCTTACTTCCTGTCAATGCGATAATCTCTTTAGCGAAGTCGAGAATGGTGATCTCTTCTGGATTTCCTAAATTGACAGGCTCCGTCTCATTCGAATAAAGAAGTCTTTGAATCCCATCTACCAGATCGTCCACAAAGCAGAAACTGCGGGTCTGCGTGCCGTGACCATATACGGTGATATCCTCTTCCTTCAATGCCTGAACCATAAAGTTGGGCAGGGCCCTTCCATCGTCGAGCCGCATGCGGGGACCATAGGTATTGAAGATCCGTGCGATCCGGGTCTGGAGCCTGTGAATTCGGTGATAGGCCATGGTGATGGCTTCGGCAAACCGCTTCGCCTCATCATAAACCCCTCTTGGAACCACCGGGTCAACATTTCCTGGATAGGATTCGGACTGGGGATGTTCCTTAGGATCTCCATAGACTTCGGAGGTAGAGGCGAGGAGGAATCTTGCCTCTTTCTCTTTCGCTAATCCAAGTGTTTTATGGGTTCCCAAAGATCCCACCTTTAATGTTTGGATAGGGTAGTCCAAGTAGTCCTTGGGACTAGCCAAGGATGCAAAATGAAGGATATTATCGAGTCTTCCATCGACATGAAGATATTCGGTCACATCGTATTTGATAAATTTAAACCGTTCATGTCCTATCAGATGGGTGATATTTTTAATATTATCTTTTTTAATGAGGTTATCCATACAGATAACCTCATGTCCCAGGCCTATAAAATAATCACAGAGGTGGGAACCGAGAAATCCTGCTCCACCTGTAATCAAAGTCCTTTCCATCTATTTCCTCCTTAAATAATTCCCTCTCCCCTTCAATAATAATAAATGAGAAGAGTGGGGATTAATAATTACCATAGCTTAATGTACTTGTAAACCCCCTTTTTTAAGAAGCGAGGTTATCTTTTTCCCTTTTCACAAAATGAGTAGGTCAGTTCTGAAGTTTTGTTTTTTTTGACAATTACTTTGAAATAGGATAAAAAATACCCATATCCTTATTGGGGAGGAAACACGTTATGGTACAGAAGGGGAAAAAGATATGGATGGACGGGAAATTCATTCACTGGGACGAAGCCAATGTTCATATCCTGACTCATAGTCTCCATTATGGATTAGCCGTGTTTGAAGGGATCCGGTGTTATCTCTGTCATGATGGGAAGTCTGCCGTCTTTAGATTAAGGGAACATGTGGATAGACTTTTTGATTCTGCACAGATCGGTGATATCAAAATCCCTTTTTCAAAGAGGGAGATCGTCGAGGCATGTAAAGAAACGCTGCGGGAGAATGAATTAAAGGAGGGTTATATCCGGCCGATCGTCTTCATCGGCGAAGGTGTCATGGGTGTTTATCCTGGAGAGAATCCGATTAGAGTATCGATCATCACCTGGTCGTGGGGAGCTTATTTGGGTGAAGGAGCCTTAGAGAAGGGGATTCGAGTAAAGGTTTCTTCTTACACCCGTCACCATGTCAATGTGATGATGACCAAGGCAAAGATCTGTGGCAATTATGTCAATTCGGTTCTGGCCAAAAGGGAAGTGATGAAGATGGGATATGATGAAGCTCTGATGCTTGATACCGAAGGCTATGTTTCAGAGGCCAGCGGAGAAAACATCTTTATGGTGAAAAATGGAGTATTGAAAACAACTCCCCTCACCTCTATCCTCTCCGGGATTACTCGAGATTCAGTGATCCAGATTGCCAAAGCAAAGAAGATGCCATTGGTGGAGGAGAGGTTTACGCGGGATGAACTCTATACGGCTCAAGAAGCTTTCTTTACGGGGACCGCTGCTGAGCTGACCCCTATCCGAGAAGTGGACGATCGATCGATCGGTGAGGGGAAACCAGGCCCCATGACCCAAGAGATTCAGAAAGCCTTTTTCGACATTGTGAAGGGGAAAAATTCAGAATATCAAGAGTGGCTAGACTATCTCTAATAAACATATTTCGGAATTCGGAATGCGGATTTCGGATTTAGGGCCTATTCCGCAATCCGCAATCCCCAATCTGCAATTCGAATGCACCTCATCATTGATGGTTACAACCTCCTTCATGTTGGCCGTTCCTTAATAAAGTTAAGTCCAATAGAACTTCAATGGGAGAGGGATCGGCTCATCGATCAACTTTCTAAATATCAACAAATAAAACCTTGGAAGATTACTGTCGTTTTTGATGGATGGCAGGGAGGATGGAGTACTGAAAAGCGAGATAAGAAAAAGGGGATTGAATTGATCTTCTCCAAACTCGGGGAAAAAGCAGATGATGTAATCAAGAGGCTGGTTAGAGAAAAAGGATCAGGAGCGATGGTCGTCACTTCGGACCGGGAAGTCTCAAAATATGCCGAAAGGATGGCTGTTGCCGTCATTCCCTCGGGCCAATTTAAGAAAAAGATAGCGAGAACCCTTGTGAACGGGAGTGAAGAAGACTTCGAGCAGGAAGAAGGGGAGAAGGGGCTGAAGAGAAAGGGGCCATCGAGAAGGCTATCAAAAAAAGAGAGAAGAATCAGAACCGCATTAAAGAAACTTTAATGAAATAAAAGATTTCTTCTATTTCATGAAGCTTTCCACTTATTTTCCGTTCCCTGCAAAAGTCTGGCGATATTGGATTGATGCCGATAGAGGACCAAGGCAGCGATGATCACACTCAAAATAAAGTAGGCCTGGGAATCGCTCCTGAAAAAAGCAATCAGAATGGGGATCGTCGTTGCACAGGATATGGACCCCAGAGAGATGTACCTCCATTTCCATACCAACCCTGTAAAAAGAAGAAATTCGAGCAGAACTGCAATGGGGGATATCACCAGATAGATCCCCAGAGCGGTGGCCACTCCTTTACCACCTTTAAACCCTAAGAAAATGGGGAAGACATGTCCAAGAAAAGGGCTCAGGCCTGCGATCGCAGTCCATAGATGAGCAGAAAGACCCCACTGGTCAGTGAGACCCCATTGAATCGCAATCCATATGGGAGCGGCCCCTTTTAGCACATCTCCTACCAAAGTCAAAATACCCAACGACTTACCAGCGGTTCGAAAGATGTTGGTGGCCCCAATATTTTTGCTCCCAACCTTTCTTGGATCGACTTTGGAAAAAAGTTTGGTGAGCAGGAGTCCGGTGGGAACTGAACCCAAAAGATAACCGAATAGGGCAATGAAAATTCCGATAGGCATGAGCGTCTCCACATTCAACTAAAAACCAAATATAATAATTGGTGAGGAAAATCAAGAGGAAAATTGGACTTCAATAATAGCGTCTTTCTATACTATTGTTTCGATATGGTCTGCCTGTCGACTTTTATTCCGTGAGCGGGGCAATACCAATAGACTTCTAACTGGTATGTGCTATTATTATAATTAACTACTTAAATGACACTATGAGGTAATGTCAATTGTTTTGTGTCAGCAAAAGAAATATCGTTGACTAATTTATATGAGTCTTATAGACTGGTATCCAACCAGACGTTTTTGATTTTCTCTTAATATTCCATTCCCTTTCCCCTCACGAAATAAAAAGGGGCAATCCAGCAAAGGAGGTGTCCGGAATGGCGAAGGGATATATTTACGAGCATGTGGTGACTCCAAGGGATGTTACAACCTCGGGTATTGCTTATGATGGGAGTTATGTAGAGTGGGCATGTACTGCAAGAGAACGTATGTTTGTCAATCATCTGGATATGAGCGGATTTACTCCTCCCTGGTTCTTGGTTGGAGAAACTTATATTCGATACATGAGTCCGGCATACCTAAATGATCGGATAGAAATACGGGTGACGGTAGAGGATCATCACATTGAAAGGGGTTATGCTAAACTCGACCTTCGTGTCAGTCA
>JBFMAE010000154.1:0-2741 GCA_040756085.1 Thermodesulfobacteriota bacterium
TCCCTGCTGTACAGGATTGTCAACTTCAGGGTAGGCACCAGAAAATGGAAGTCCGCACCTCAAAACCCGATGTCGAAAACTGGGTTGAGCCTCCTGAGGCGAAACCATTGTGATTTTTTCAGGGATCTTTTGTCTCCGCGCTCTGGGAAGCAGTTCTCAGGACTCTTTTCTCTCCCAATCGGAGGGTCAACCGGATCTGATCAAAATATTCGATGAGGGGGATGGCATACTTACGTGAAACTTTGGTCAGCTCCTTAAATTGAGGGGTAGTGATCTCCTTGTGGTGTTTCAAATAGGTCATCAACTCCTCTTTGAGGTGGTCGAAGGGGATCCGGTGAAAATACATGCCACTTTTGATCTTGACCAGCACCCCTTCGTGGACGAGATGTTCGATGACGGCACGAATTTCCTCCTCCTCTTCGGACCACTCTTCCGACAATTCCCTGGAGGAAGGAGGCTGAAGTTCACCTTTTAGAATGGCCTCTTCAACCCGTTTGAATAAACCCTTTTCATCAACGGATGAGATCTGGTGTTCTGGGACCCTTAATTTATCCCTTTCCAGGATCACCTCTTTCGATTCGATCAGATCGCTGAGAAGGGTTTGAAAGAGTCTGACTTCCAGCTCGGGTGGAAGTTTTCTCCTCAACTCCTCTTTGGCCAATCCGGATTTCATGGGAAATCGCTGATGGAATTCCCTTAACTGCTTAAGAGCCATTCCCCTCAGTTGCTGATATTGGCCTCTATCAATGACTTTCATCTTTTCGGTATCAACCCAGTGGATATCTCCCCTATCCGTCATCTTTCTGAGAATTGTCTGGATCTCATGGGGAGGCATTGCAACCCGTCTTGCGAGATCTCCGAATGTCATCCCTCCCACTCCCGAGCGCAGGATATGTTGGTGGAGGATCTGTTCGTTGCTTCCATCTTTCAGTAAATTCAGGTCCTTGATCACCTGTGGGGAAAATCGTTTGTGCTTATCGGGATCGCTATCCAACACCACTCCCCCTCCCAAGGTTTGGATGGCTGAGGAACCACGGATCACAAATCGGTCCTGAGGTAAAACCACTATCGGTTTCTCCAACCTCAATTGGACAAACCCTTCTTCTCCTGGAGCCAATTCTTCACGATCAAGGAGAAAAATAGATGCGTTCGTTAGATTTGTCCCAATATGAAACCTCTGCCTGGTTCGGTGTTTTAATGGCCTCGGGGCATTTGGCAAATATTTCAGATAGGCGTCTATCAGTTGTGTTGATGAAAGGGTGTGCGAATGAACAAGAACATCTCCCCTTTCGATGGCGGAGGCTTCAATCCCCTGAAGGTTAACCGCTGTTCGCTGTCCTGCAACCGCTTTTTCTACAGGCCGGTTATAGACCTGGAGGTTCCGGACCTTCCCTTCTAAACCGGAGGGAAGAACCTGGGCTGTCTCCCCCAGTGAAAGGCTTCCGGAAACCGTGGTCCCTGTCACTACCGTCCCGAACCCCTTCATGACGAAGACCCGGTCGATGGGCAAACGGAATAAGCCATCGGATGACCTCTCTTCGGCCTCTTGTGAAAGATGGTCAAGGGTGGAGATCAGTTGCGAAATCCCCTCCCCCGTTAAAGAGGATACACCCAGGATGGGAGCATCTTTTAAAAAGGTTGCCTGGACCATTTCGGTCACTTCCTCCCTTACCAAATCCAGGAGCTCATGGTCGACAAGATCGATCTTGGTAAGGACGATCAGACCTTTTTTGACTTTCAACAGTCCACAGATATCCAAGTGCTCCTTCGTTTGGGGCATCACCCCCTCGTCAGCCGCAATAATTAAGGCGACAAGGTCGATTCCCCAAACGCCCGCCACCATGTGTTTGACAAATTTTTCGTGGCCGGGCACATCAACGATCCCCAATCGAATACCGCTGGGAAGATCTAAAAAGGTAAAACCCAGTTCAATAGTAATCCCCCTCTCCTTTTCCTCCTTTAATCGGTCTGTATCTACACCAGTGAGTGCTTTCACCAGAGCAGTCTTTCCATGATCGATGTGCCCAGCCGTTCCAAGAATGACATGTTTCATCGGTTATCCTCAAATGAATTTGTTATTTCTTTAAAACGATAGCAAAAACCCTTTCATCTTTCAACCCTACCCCTTTCTCTCCTGCCATGGAAAGACAAATCATACCTGCGATAAAAAAATATACAGCGGGATGACCTCTCTGAAAAGCTCTGCCTTATGGAAGATGCACTTCCCCCTCCTCTCTATCATCGGTCTTTTCTATCGTTTCCATGTCAGGATCGATCTTTCATCGATTCTGTCTTTATTTCCGTAAGAGGGTCAGAGCAATCGATTTAAAATCAAAGGTTGGAAGGTCATGCTGGCCCAGAAGACAATAAAATCAAGGCCTGGGAAAATACCTTTCTTAAATGTGTAAATCATGTGGAAAAAAATGGTTTAAAAGCATCCACCTCATCAATTCAATTGCAAGATTTTTTTTTAGAGTATCGCAATTGTTAAAAAAAATTGAAATTTCAATATGTTATAAATTTGTGGTTTTGAGTTATAAAAACACTATATCTTGTGGTTCTTTAGGTCACTTTTAAAATTCGATTGTTCATAACCTGTTTAAAGACTTTATCCGCTAGTGTAGTGGCGCTAACAGTTCTTGACATTTGAAATCTTTTTCATAATGCTTTCAACCGAAGCTGTCCAAACAAATACTTTAGGGTTTTGATTATGAGCTTCAATGTATTGTTTAATCGCCAGG
>JBFMAE010000155.1:0-2472 GCA_040756085.1 Thermodesulfobacteriota bacterium
CGGGCCAAAGATCCTGGCCCAAAGCCCGTACTGGCTGCGGACAAACGATTTGAAAGCCTGAATTTTCCCCCGAGGATCGATCTCTTCATCACCCCTCTGAGTATAGACAGGACAATACTTCAGACATTCGCCGCAGCGGGTGCAGGCATCGATCTCAACTAACTGTTTTGGAGAAAGTGCTGAGAGTTTCATTTCTTGTCTTAGGATTAAGGAGCGCTGCGCTTGAGGAGCACTTCCTGCCTACCGCAGGCAGGCGTTTGAGGCAAGAGGTTTAGCCTCTATCCTCAAGGCCTGAAGGGCCGCTCCTCCAACCTTCATCATTTTTATTTTTTACCGTGCTGGGCGATTTCCTCTTTGAGCCATGCCTCAATGATCGAAAAATCAGTCATGAGATTTTTGAGTTCATCCATGTTATCAGGTTTGATTTTAAACATCCATCCTTTGCCATAGCAGTCTTCGTTGATTAACTTGGCTCTCTTTTCTAACTCCTCATTCACCGCCATCAGCTCACCGCTTATTACCGAAAAGACTTTTCCAAGCCATTTGCCTGACTCGATCTTAGTAAAGCTTTTCCCCTGGATGAGTTTCTTCCCTTCGGGCGGAAGGCCGACATAAACAATGCTACCGGCCATCTTCTGGGCGTAATCGTTCATCCCCATGACGACCAGGTCCCCTTCCACTCGAGCCCAAAAATGATTCTTGTCGTAATAAAGTCCTTCTGGAAATTCATATCCCTCGATATTCATCTCTACCCCCTTTGTTTTAAAAATGGAATAATGGAAAAATGGAATGGTGGAATATTGGGTATAAATAAAACAATAGCCAAACTCAGAACACTATCACCCATTATTCCATTATTCCAACATTCCATTAGACTTTAGGCTGCTTCCTTCTCTTTTCGTTCCTGTAAAAGCTGTGCAATGAATTCGGTAATGTTATAGATTTCAATCTTCTGTTTTCGAAGCTTTGCATTTTTAAAATTGTGAAGGCATGAGGGACATTCGGTGAGCAGAATTTCTGCTCCGGACTCTTCGATGATCTGGCTTAACCGAAGTCTCGAAATTTCGATCGAGTCTTCAGGAAACGATCCCCTGAGTCCACCCCCGGAGCCGCAACACATGGCGTTCTCTCTGGTCCGCCTCGGCTCCACAAAATTTGGTGCGATCTTCCGGATGATCTCCCTTGGCTCATCATAGATGCCCGCATGGCGACCGAGATCGCAGGGGTCATGGTAGGTAACTCTCTTCTCGGTTTTCACTCCAAAATCAAAATCCTTGAGAAATTGAGTGATGTGTTTGACTTCTATCCCTAAGTCTTTGTAGGAAGGATGCTCTTTGAACACCCTGTAACAGTAAGGGCAAGTTGTAATCAGTGTTTTGGCTCCTGTTTTCTGGAGCTCTTTGATGTTATGCTGGGCTAAATCGTCCTTGATTTTATACCCCACATCCTCTAGCACACCGCTACAGCACTTCTCATTGATCATTGTAAAGTCAACCCTTAGAAGGTCAAGGAGACGGATAGTTTCTTCCACACTCTCCTCCTCCCGAAAGGTACCCACACAACCCAGGAACAGGACGTAAGGAGCTCCTTCTTTTTTATGTCCCCAGTCATGGCGCTCTTCCCCTCCATAGATATTTCCGTATTTCTCAACGACCTCACCCATTTTCTTGAACAGGTTGTCGTAACCCATTCCAACCATATCCTTCCGTGCAGTTTTGATCACTTCCTGAGGGTCCACTCCTGATGGGCAGTTGACCGTACAATTCATGCAGGTAGTGCAGCGCAGGAGGGTCTGAGCCACTCCCTCTGTTGCAGGGAACTTTTCCTCCATCACTTCCCTCAGAAGGATCATCTTCCCACCGGCATTGGTAATGGGTCTTTTGGTCAGGGCGAAGATGGGACATACCGCCCGGCAAAAGCCGCAGCGGGAACATTGGATGATTGCCTTGCGGGTTTTTTCATCCAACTGCAGTTGATCAGCCATTGTTTTTCTTCACCTTCATTCAATTAAGTGGATAAATCCGAAATCCTAATGTCGAAATCCCTGCCTGCGGCAGGCAGGCGAAACAAATCCAAAATCCTAATTTTCAAATGACCAAAATATGAATCCTTTTATTGTCAAGCTTTTAAGATCGGCATGGGAATACGAAAAACCTTTTGAATCAAAATCTATTCTTCACAAACTTATAACCTTCAAACGAACTTTAGAAGAGGAAAAAGGACATAAGTCCCTTTTCCCTCCATCATAGTAAACTTTTATGACTTCATGCGGTCTTTGAAGACCTTTGCGAACGGATCCCCTGAGAAGATCATAAATCGTGGACATGGTGTGGATCGGCTGGCTGATGAGACTTTTCACCTGATTTACAATCTATTGGGAGACTCTGGTGTGCTTGATGCTTTAAACATAGCAAATGATCCAATGGTCTTACCTTCTAATCAAAACCAATTTTTTTGTCAAGCTTAAAAAAT
>JBFMAE010000156.1:0-15134 GCA_040756085.1 Thermodesulfobacteriota bacterium
GGTCAACGCTTCGCCTGGACAATTGCTCCTCCCGACGCATGACTTGGGGCCGATCTGGTCTGCTAAACCTTGATCGTATAGGACTTTCACCTACTACACCTTGCCAGTTTTTGCTGGCGCACCGAACGATGAAAATGGATACTGGGTAGGGGAGGCTTTAGCCTCCCATTTGGGCGACTAAAGTCGCCCCTACCCACTCTGATATGGTAAATTTTTATCCAATTTTTTCTATTTTCTGAGCATTTTTTCTGAAATTATGATATCATGTTTTAATTGTCAATCTTTTTATGTATGACAACTTTTAACATCTACTTTTCGGATATTTTTTAATGGATGAGTTATAGAAAAAGATAATTTCATTTGATTAAAAAAATGATTTTTGATAATAATATTTAACTATGGAGCCTATGAAAATACTGGTCGTCGATGATGAAGCCCCCGTTCGGGAGATGCTTCAAAGAGGTCTCATCCAGAGGGGAGGATTCTCCGTTGAGGTCGCCCAAAATGGTTCCGAGGCAGTCGAAAAGATCGAAAAGGATATCTTTGATCTGGTACTGACCGACCTCAAGATGCCTGAAATGGATGGCCTCGAACTCCTGAGGACAATCAAGGGAACGAGGCCGGAGGTGATGGTCATCCTGATGACGGCCTATGGCTCTATCGAGACAGCCGTTGAAGCGATGAAGATAGGGGCAAACGACTATATCACCAAGCCCGTTGATTTTTACGACCTCCTCCTCCGCATCTCTAAGGCCCAAAAGGAAAGCCTCCTTCTCAGGGAAAATCTGCTTCTGAGGATGGAGGTGAGGAAAAAATTCGAGTACAGCAATATTATCGGGAAAAGCAAGAAGATGCAGGAGGTCTTCTCCCTGATTGAAAAGGTGGCTCCCAGCAACAGCACAGTGATCATCTACGGGGGAAGCGGAACCGGCAAAGAACTTGTGGCGAAAGCCATTCATTATAACAGTCCAAGGGCTGATAAACCCTTCATCCCTTTTAATTGTGGGGCGATCCCGGAAACATTGGTTGAGAGTGAGCTCTTTGGCCATACCAAGGGTGCCTTCACCGGAGCCATCCAGGCAAAGAAAGGATTATTTGAAGAGGCCAATGGGGGAACACTCTTTTTAGACGAGATTTCCAATATCCTCCCTTCTGTTCAGGTAAAACTTCTAAGGGTCCTTCAGGAGAAAGAGGTGATGAAAGTCGGGAGCGCGGAGAGGACCAAGATCGATGTCCGAATGATTGCTGCGACCAACGAGGACCTTGAAGCCAACATGAAGAAAGGAAAATTTCGTGAAGACTTCTTTTACCGCCTCCATGTCTTCCCCATCTTCCTCCCGGATTTGAAAGACAGAAAAGAAGATATCCCTCTGCTGGCCTACCATTTTCTCGATCTTTTCAACAAAGAGACCCAGAAACAGATTAAGGGGATCTCAAAAGAGGCGATGGCTCTTCTATTAGAGTATCAGTGGCCGGGGAATGTCAGGGAATTGGAAAATGTGATTGAAAGGGCTGTCATCATGGCAGATCAGGATTCCTTGACCCCCAAGGACTTTCCTAAAAATCTCGGGGAGATGCTCTTAGAACTGATCAGGAGAGGGGTGAAGAATCGTAAATCTTTAGACGATATTAAGGCGGAGTATATCACAGAGATATTGAAAGAAAGCGGGGGAAATAAAAAAATTGCCGCTGAGATTCTTAAGGTCAATCCGAGAACCCTTTATCGCTTTGAAAAAAAGAGTCCCTCCAAATTGAATTCCTAAATTTCCTTTTCTTACTGCCGGAAAATTGCTAATTTTGACATATTGTCATTTATAGAATCATTTAAATCTCAATAAGTTATTCAAAAAACAACCTATTTAAGACAATTTGTTCCTTTTTGAGTGACCACATTTTTTTCTGCAAAGCAAAATTTTATAATGAATTCAATATGTTATAAAATTTAAATTTTGGTATGAGTCTTGCCTTATTAAAATGCATGAAGAAATGGAAAGAAATTATACAATTGACATCAATATTAATTCTGTTGAATTTATATAGTCTCTGTTTTGCTGAAAATAAAGCCTCCATCATGGTATCTGCCACTGTCATGGCGAGGATTTCCCAATCCATTATTCATCAGGATTCAAAAATTACCGTGATGGAGGCTGATATCAAAAGAGGGTTTATAGAGATACCCTCCGGGACTATCTTACAGATCAAAACCAATGCCTTGAATGGTTATGCACTTTTTTTTGAAGGCAGCAACGAACTTTTTAAAGAAGTAATGGTGATGGATAAAGGAAGAACCGTTGTTCTCTCACTCAATGGCGGATTCGTCCATCAACCTTATTCAGGAAGCAATATCGAAGTGAAAGATCTTTCTTACAAAATCCAGCTTAAAGAGAATATCCAGCCAGGTACTTACCCATTCCCATTTAGAGTGAAGGCTTCCCTTCTCTAATCATTTACCAATCGACGGTAGCCGCAAGTGTATCAGAGTAAGTTCCAGCCGAAACATCTTGACCAGGAGGAATCCTGCCATAGATGATAATATTCTCACTCCAGTCTGCTGGCGGGCCAGTGGGTCTTTTAAGCTCTATATCGCTTGTTCCTCCCGTTCCATTTCCCAGTATGATAGTCCTTGCTGCGTCGGCATAGATATTGTAGTCTAATAAGTCATTTCCCCCTGACCACTTCATCCTCCTTGGATTAAAGGTCCCGGAGGTCGAGCTTACGCCTAACGTCAAAGTGGCCTTCACAACACGCCGTGTACAATTTACGGTGATTGTACCGGTGGCATCCGTAGGAATGCTTGAAAAAGCGTCATAATTACCAAAACTGACAGCAGTTGTACCGATGGTACATTGAGATTGAGATAATGCTATCTCCACATTAAAGATTCCAAGAAAGAAAAAAAGCGTTATCAGGATTTTTTTAATCATTCTTTCTACCTCCCAAATGAATAACCTTACCCCCCTCACCCTTCCCCTCTAACCAAAGGGGAGAGAAAGAGATGGTGTGAGGGGAACTAATATAAATGTTAGAAGGAATTTCCAGGATTATATTTATAAACCTGCAATATTTATGCCTAATTTGAAAACAAACCCTCCATTTACATAAAAATGTTCCAAAAGGCACTTAGGTATGTGGGCAAAACCAATTGAATCAATTGGCCCTATTCACAGATAATCTCCCCAAGATCAACCAAAACGTCTTCGCTCTTGGGAATCACTATATCAAAAAAATATCTTTTATCCAAATACTTAAATTCCCCCCTGAATTTCCCTGGCTTTATATTTTCAAGATAAAATTCCCCTCCCTTCCCCGTTGGGGAAAGAAGCTCCTTTCCTTCAACCAAAAGCTTGAATTCAACATATTCGAGAGGTTTGATTTCCTCACCCACCCTTACCTTTAACATACCGATGAAACCCTGAATCTTCGTGGCCCCGAATTCTATATAAGAACCGCTCCTGAGCGGTGGAGACACATATTTCAACACCTCGCTGATCTTATATTCTATCGGAATATCTTTGTCATTGATTGAAATCTGATTTTCGTAATAGGACCCTAAATTAGGTATCAGAATTTTACCCGAATTCCCTGTGCGGCCTATTTCTTGATTGCTTAAATAGACTCGGACGTCCTTTAAGTCTCCTACCTTCACAAGCGCAAAGCTATCTTGTATGGGTCTGCTGAAATTTAGAGAATCCTTGACAAAGGTGATCCCACCTGCTGCAGTAAGTGAATATGTCTCCGCACGGTCTGCGCTTATGAATTCACCTCCGTATTGACCATATTTGGCATTATATTGTAGTTGTAGATTATAGTTATTGAAATTTTTTGATTCGGCCTGATTCGCCTCAAAAGAGGCCCTTCCGCCAAAACCCTCTCCCAAAGGAAGGTTCTTAAGAATCTGGATCCGTTCGCTCGAAATCCCATCCGTTCTTTGATAGCTCGACGACGCTGCGATCCCATACTTAAAATAGTAATTGATGGAAATGTTAAATTCGCTGATACGATTCTCCATATCCCTTTTGAAATTAGCAATCAGACTGGAACGATCTGTTATTTTCCTTGAGTAACTTGCCAATAAGCTTTTCGTATCTGATCCAATATATTTTTTTGTGGCAGCAAAGCCAAGAGAGAAAGAGCCCAAAAGGGCAGAAGTATAGCCAGCCCCAGTACTGAACTCGTATTTTGTTCTTTCTGGTGCAGCCTTAATAGAGATATTTGAGTAATCTTTGGTAAAACCTCTTAGAAGAAAATTTAATGAGTGGTGTCGACCCTGATAGAGGTAACTTAGGGATCCCCCTAAGCCGTTTTTACCCCCGCTCAAATTACTCCACGCCATGGATGTATTGAGGAGCCCTAATCGCCACGGAATAAGATAGGTGGAAGAACAGCCAAAGTTAAAGATCCTCTTTGAGGCCTCTGCCCTTATTCCCGCTGTCAGAGAATCGTTAATTCCATAGCGATGGAGCCCTAAAAACGAAAAATCTTTGTATCGGTTGCTGACTGCTCCAAAATCCTCCCTTGAGAAACCGATGTTATAACTATACTCATGAAGGTCTTTTTTCAAAAGAGTATCCGAAAAATAATAGGGCAATCTAATCCGTTGCTCTCTTCCAAATGGATCCTTGAGGACCACCTCAACGAGCCCTGAACCAACATAAGTTGGGATATCTCTGAGTTCAAATCCACCCGGCGAAATCCTCTCCTTTCTAATCAGGACTCCATCCCTGTACACTTCAACCTCGGAGGGAAGTGAAGCCAATCCTGAGAAACTGATTTCTGGATACTTGATAAAATAAGGGTCGATGTTGTAGCTCTTCGAAAAACTTATCCCTCCCATATTCATGGTGCTTCCAAGCTCCCCTGAAGAAGCAAAGAAATCACCGACCGCAATCCTCTTTAAATCCTCTCTCCGATCGTAGGTGATATTACTCATCAGCCTAACAAATTGTGCTCCTTCTCCTTTCCTCTGGGTGTAAGAGGAGTCGGAGAGGAAGAGAAGATCTCCAACCCGAAAACCCAATTGGTTGGTCAGGGCAGTTCTGTCATAGGTAAAGGAATCTCGTGCAAAGTAGGTGAGATTGTAATTGAGAAAACCGCCTAAATCTTTTGGGTAATAAACTTTGGTCTGTCTGGGGTAGCGCAATTCAAATATCTTTTTACCAAGCAGATGGGGATCTGCAGTCAATTCAAGGACCAATTTTTTTTCGTCAAATACGGTCTTCACCCCTTCCATCGACCTGAGAGAAATAAATTCATCTCCTTCGACGACTGAAATCTTTCCCTTTACTTCAGAGAAACCCATCTTTTTCATATCCTCTGTGCGGATAAGGAAATCTCCTTCGTCTGTCACATTGACAAAAAATTCACCTTTTTCTTCTTGATTGAGAACGATTTTCAGAATGGCCATTTGTCCACCTTCTGCGAGGTGGAGGTAGGAAATGTTGAAAAGGAATAAAAAGATACTAAGGTAAGCACATTGCCTGATCGACATCCAATTTGCCGTTCAAATTGAATCTTTCCGTTTTAACCTCGATATCAAGTTTTGATAGATCTTTACAGACCTCCTGAGGAATGGAAAGTGTATAAATTCTTGAAGCACCATTTAGGAGATACCAACCGCTAAGCTCCTTAGAAAAGATCCCCTCTCCCTTTGCGTTTTTGCCTTTAACATCAATAGAATTAATGATGAAATGGGTATTGCCTTTGTTTTTTATAAGGGCATTCAAAACACCCTTTGAGAGTTCCACCTTCTCTATCTCTCCCTTCACCTCTTCTTTTAAGGGCTTTACAAAAATGGGGACGCCAAATCGGATGGCAATGGCGACATTAACCCCTTCGGCCTTTTTAGGCTCAGGGATCTCCTCAATGAATAAACGGTAAGTCTTCTCTTTTGTGGTCGCCGGTATCTTGATACCTGCCCTCAATATCTTTTCTTCATTCTTCTCAAGAACCATAATCCTCGGAAAGAAAATAATATCATTGGTTTCCGTATACCGATCCTTTCCATCGGCACTCTGTGACCATTCAAAGGCCTTCATCTGGACATTAAGCCTCTCCCCTCCTTCATTTACTACCGTGATTACCCCGCTCTTTGTTCCTCTGTCAAAATCCAACCGGATAGGGGCAACCCTAAATTCGCCTGAGAAAGCAATGCAGGGAATAAGGAAAAGGCAAGAGAGTATGTAGAAAATTATCCTTTTCTTAAAGCAGTTTGTTTTCATAGGAAAATACTATAGCAAAATTATTTAAGAACTTTCAATAAAAAAATTTGTAACCCGGAAATTTAGGGCTCGATTGAGACAACCACAGTGTCTGAATAATTCCCAACTCTGGCATCCTGATAGTCCACCCCTCTCACTGCACCTGATATGGTGAGGGTTCGGTTGGTAAAAAGACTGCTGGGAACCGTGCCGGAAGTCGGATTTAGATCAAAGCTGTAAGGCAGATATTCAGTAGTGATTGTTGAATGCCGCATTCTATTCGCATTAGGGCCGGTCTCGTATAACCCATCATCATCACCGATGAAAAATGTCACCTGACCAAAAAATCGGAAGCAACGAAAGAAGATGGACGTGCTTATATTTACATCGATAGGATTGGAAGGATCAAGATTTCCAAAATTCAGGGCGGAAGTGGATGTGGTGAACCAGCAGAATCCCCTTGATATGACTGATGCCGTTACTGATACAGAACTGGAATCGGCCGCAAAGCCGATGCTGGCTGCCATAAAGATTGAAAGGGTAACGATAGCAACTGTAATTATTTTCAATTGTAAACTCCATTTAGCTCCCTTGATCCAGCCTTTGATCCGCGATTAAACCCTTTAATCAAAGAGGGGCGGCTAATTGCCCGCCCCTCTTTAAAAACAGACCCTTTATTATGGAGTTATTGAGATCACCACTGTGTCTGAATAATCACCAGCAGCCGCATCCTGGTAATCTGCAAATGCAACTGTACCACTGATATTTAGCGTGATAGGTGACGTTCTTCCCTGCCCATTCCCTGTCGTGGGGTTATAACTAAAGGTATAAGGGATATACTCCGTCGGTGAACTCGTATGCTGCATTCTGTTTGCATCCGGTGCAGTTTCATTAAGCCCATCATCATCCGTTACCGAATAGGTTGCGTTTCTTGTGCACCAAAAAGTAGTCGATGTGGAGGCGTTTACAGCTAACCCAGAACTTGGGTCTAATCCGCCAAAGGCAAGTGTTGATGTTGCCGAATTAAACCTGCATGTACCGACCACATTTGCCGTAACAGTGACGGTATTGGTGTCAGCTGCCATTGACACTCTCCCCAGGACCAGAACCAAACCTAAAACCATTATTAAACTTAAAAACTTCTTCATTTCTATTTACCTCCTTTTTTAGAGTTTTTTTGACCTTTCGTCAATATTATAAAAGCAAAGAACATGCCAAATGGTAAAAATCGAGTTAAAAGATCAATTCTTACTCTGGATTATTTAATAAAATTAACTGGTTATGCAAATAGTAAATTGAGATTTCTAAGAAATTAATTTTTTGAATTTTTTTAAGAGAAAAGACAATTTTTGTCCATAAAATTAAAAAATTGCTGATTAAATCTTTCTTTATCTGTTAGAATAATATAATCTCTCAGGAGGATTTGAAAGATGAAGAAAATTCTATTCCTTTCCTGTCTGTTGTTTGTTTTACTCCTCCCTTTCAGGAATGCTATTGCCCTCACCAAGGAAGGGGCTGCCGATATATTGAAAGAAGTCATCAAGACGGAATTTAACGTTTTGGAGGTGAGAGAGGCTCCTTTGGAAGGTTTTTGGGAAATCGTCACTGATTTGGGACATGAAAAAATAGTGATCTATCTACACAAGAACTTGAGATATATCCTTCACGGTAAGCTCCTGGATCTTCAGGTGAAGAGAAATCTGACAGTTGAAAGGCTCAAGGAATTCCGGAGAGTGAATATCTCCAGCCTCCCCCTGGAGAATGCCATTCAAATGGGAGCTGGAAAACGAAAGATCTATATATTTACCGATCCCCAGTGTCATTTCTGTTTCATATTACACGAGGAACTTAAACGGATGAACGACATCCAGGCTTTCTTCTTTCTCTATCCCTTAAATCATGCCTCCTATGAGAAGGCGAAATCGATTTGGTGTTCACAGGATAAAGTCAAAGCGTTAGAGGAGGTTTATCAGGGAAAGGAGTTAAAATCCCCTGCCTGTGATGCCCTACCCATAGATAGAAATATTGAATTTGGGAAGTATCTTCTCATTGACTCAACCCCTACCCTTATCCTTCAAAATGGAAAAATAATCGAAGGATATGCCTCCACGGGGACTTTGGAGAATCTTTTAAAGTCAAGTTCAGGTCTTTGACTTTAATATCAAAGTCTGTTATCAATAAAAAAATGAAACAATTGCTGAAAAAAATTTATGTTACTTCTCTCTCCTTTTTAATTCTCGGGGCCTGCTCGGGAAGACATGAACTTCAAAAGCCCGTGCAGGGGACTGTTCCCGTCCGGTCGATCCAGACAAAACTCGAGAAACCCCAGAAGAAGACCTCTCCACCCCCTCCTGCAGCCTATTACCACTTCCTTCTCTCCCAGGTTAAACTGAAAGAAGGGAAACTCAATGAGAGCATCGAAGAGCTTAAAAAGGCTTTAGATTATGATGAAAAGGATCCTTTCTTACATATCGAACTGGCCACCCTCTACATCCATAAGGGCCTTTTGAATGAGGCGATTGAAGAGTGCAAAGCCGCCCTCCTTCATCATCCCAATTATCTATCTGCCCATCTGCTTCTGGGGGGGATATATTCCTCCCTAAAAAAGAATCCTTTAGCCATAGAATCTTACAAGAAGGCCATTGAGATTGATCCCAGAAACCAAGAAAGCTACCTTTTTTTGAGTTCCCTCTATGCGGATGCGCAGGAATACGATAAGGCGATCGATCTTCTCCAGCGGTTTATCAAAATCGAACCCAATTCGGTGATCAGTTTCTACTACCTTGGAAGATTTTATGCCGAGATGAAATCTTATGAAAAAGCCAAGGAATATTTTTTAAGGGCCTTGGCCATCGAACCCAACTACATTCCTTTGCTGATGGATTTAGGTATTACCTATGAGATCCAGAATGAACAGGAGAAGGCCGTCGAAATGTATCAAAGGATCCTCAGCCTCGATCCGGATAATAAAAACGTGAGAAATCGATTAGGGCAGATTTATCTCAAAAAGAAGAAACTGGATGAGGCATTGGATCAATTTCGTGAGATCCGGAAGTTCAATTCGGAGGATTTGAATATCCGGACGAAGATGGGTTTGATCTATTTGGAACAGGGGAATCTCGACCAGGCAATCCTGGAATTCAACTTTGTCCTCGCTGCCCACCCCAAGGACGATCGGGTGAGATATTATTTGGGAGCAGCCTATGTGGAAAAGGAAGCCTACGATCAGGCCGTTGCAGAATTTAAGAAAATCCTTCCCGAATCGAACCTCTTTGCTGACTCGAGAAGAAGCATCATCCTGGTATTAGGTAAACAGAAAAAGATGGAAGAGGCCGTTCGAATCATGGAGGAATCGATCCAGCTCAAACCGAAAGAGGGGGATCTCTACATGATTCTTGCAGCCCTCTTCGAAAAAGAGAACCAGTTGCAAAAGGCCCTTGACACCCTCAGAAAGGGGCTTGACCAAAACGAAGGGAATGTCGACCTCCATTTCCAGTTAGGGGCACTCTACGATAAGCTCGGTGATTTTGATAAAATGGTTGCTCAGATGAAAGAGGTCCTCCGATTAAAACCCGACTCCGCCGATGCCCTCAACTATCTGGGCTATTCCTATGCCGATCGGGGCATCCATCTCGAAGAGGCTCTCCTATTGATCCAGAAGGCGATGACACTGAAACCCAATACAGGTTATATCACCGATAGTCTGGGCTGGGTCTATTTCAAACTCGGGGATTACAGCCTGGCCGTGATCGAACTTGAAAAGGCGAACCAATTGACCCCGAACGATCCTGTGATCACAGAACATCTGGCCGACGGATATTTCAAGCTGAACCGGATCGAAAAGGCCATGGAGTTTTATGAAAAGGCTCTAAAAATGGACCCCAAACCAGATCAAAAGGAAAGGTTACAAAAGAAGATTAAAGAGCTCAAAGAAAAACGGAAGTAGATTAAATCCCAAACACCAAATTCCCTGCCTGCGGCAGGCAGGCAAACTCCAAATAAATCCCAATTATTCAATATCCAAAACTTCTTTTCTCCTGTTTTTTGTTTAGTATTTCGGTCATTGGAATTTTGGTCATTATTTGGTTATTGGTACTTGGGATTTGGTGCTTTCTCATTAACCTCCCGCAACAGGAGGGAAGATGCTCAGGACGTCCCCCTCTTTTAAGATCTGCTCCTTTTTTCCATGGACACAGTTGACCAGAATGATCTTGGGCATATCTTCAGGTATTTTTAGCCTCGACAAAATATCCTGAACCCTTGTATGGCCATCGACCTCCATCTTACAGGAAAAACGACCGCTTCCTTTGGGGAGATAATCCCTCAATGTTGCAAATAATTTGACTTCAATCTCCATCGAATTGAATCCTTTAACCTCCTCGTCTGGCCCATCTCATCTGTCTGAAAAGACTTGTAAGTGGCGGGATTTAAGATATTGTTCCAGTCACCTCCAGGTCTCGATCTGCTTCACAGCGTTTGAGATGATAAATATCCTCAGGTTGTTGCTATCTCTTCCAGAAGGCACAACAAAAAATCCCTCTCTCTCCGGTGTATATCCCTGTGTGGTTCCGATCAAGGTCTCTCCATCATAAAAAGTAATCTTCACTTTTATCGAACCCACGGTATCCGCTTCTTCTTTCAGAAGCCCGTTGAGAGATAGAGGGCCTTTTCTTCCCTCAAGAGATTTTACAAAAAAAACGGCTTTCAATTCTGATAAAGGAATCTTAAAAACCCTTTTTCCATCTTCTCCTGTGGAAGTAATATGAAACAATTTTTTTTGGGGCCCAAAATCATAGGTGATCCCCTTGATCATCCTTCCATCCCGGAACCGAGCTACTACATAGTTCTGAGTTCGGGTGATCGTTTGATCCTTCTCCTCCATGAAAGAATTCACCTCCCCCTTTTTCTAACTTGAAACCATTATATTGGAAAACAACTTCCCTTTCAAGAGAGGAGTTGAAAAAGAATTAGACGATCTGAATTCTCCCCCGGGGTTCTTCGGCCACCTGCCCCACGATGGATGATTCGATATTCTCCTCTTTTTTGAGGGTCTCTACCAGTCTCTCCGCTTTTTCGGAAGGCAAAGAGATCAAGAGTCCACCGGAAGTCTGAGGATCGTAAAGGATATCGATCAGAAGGGAAGGAACACAGGAATCAACATCTACCCGGCAGGAGAAAAACTGACGATTCGAATGGGCACCTCCAGGAATCAATCCCAGTCTTGCATACTCCATGGCTTCAGGAAAGATCGGAATATTTTTTGACTGGATCACCATCCCGACCTGGCTTGCTGAAACCATTTCTAATGCATGGCCTATGAAACCGAACCCTGTAATGTCGGTGCAGGCATGGACACCGAAAGCCCCCATCCGTTCCGATGCCTTTCGATTGAGGACCACCATGCTTTCCACTATCTTTCTGATGGCTTCCGAGGAGGCCATCCCACCCTTGATGGCCGTGGAGATAATTCCTGTGCCGAGGGGTTTGGTCAACACCAGTTGATCTCCTGGCACGGCTTTAGCATTAGTCAGAATTTTATTCGGATGGACGACCCCGGTGACTGCCAGACCATACTTGACCTCTGGATCTTCAACGGTATGCCCTCCAACCAGCGCCACCCCCGCTTCATCCATTTTCGAAAGCCCTCCGAGAAGGATTTCTTTCAGAATGAATGGAGAGAGGGTCTTGATCGGAAAGGCGACCAGATTCATAGCCGTCAGAGGGGTTCCCCCCATCGCATAGACATCGCTGAGCGCATTGGCCGCAGCAATTTGGCCAAAGGTAAAAGGGTCGTCCACGATCGGTGTGAAGAAGTCAACGGTCTGAACGAGTGCGACCTCATCATTCAATCGATAGACCCCTGCATCATCCGAGGTCTCCAGCCCCACCAAGACTCTTGGATCTTTTCGGACAGGCAGTTCTTTTAGAATCTGATCCAGATCCTCTGGACCCACTTTGGAGGCTCAACCCGCTTTGCGGACTTTTGCCGTCAGACGCACCTTTTCCATCCCTTTCCTCCGCCCTGTGAATTTCAATCTGTATTTTCTGAGATATCTTCTCATCAAATTGATCATCGCTAAACTTCAAAAATTTTTCATTTCATCTCCCCTCACCCAATCCCCTTCCGGGGTTCGAGTATAACACCCCATCACCGGAAAATGATGTTCTTCAAGAAGGCATAAAGTTTCCTCTCTGAAATTTCCGGGAAGCTCTATCGCCACTCCGCAATCGGAACTGATTTCCCGCGGCACAGGGATGAGGTTAACCTCCATCCCCCTTCCCTTGAGAAGCTTCTCAGCCCTCATGACCTGATGGACGGACGCAAAAAGGAAGATACATTTCATGGCCTGATGATATGATCGGCAATCGATCTCTGTCATCTCTCACTCTTTTAAACCATTTTAATGTCCCAAAGGAAGAAGTCAAATCAGTTTTTTCGATAGGCCTTCTCCTCATCGATAAATATTCCCAATGTCCTTTTTTCTATTGCCTTGCCGAAGCAAAATTGATATAAATCACTTTAACAAGTCCTGGTGGGAGGTGGGAGAGGATGTATAAAAAGATTTTAGTCCCGTTGGACGGTTCCGAATTAGCAAAAAAGGCCTTAGATCAGGCGGAGAAACTGGCCAAGACTTTTGATGCCGAAATCATTCTATTCCAGGTTGTCCCTTTCATGCCCATTTACGGATCGCCGGAACTGGTAACACCTCTTATCGTCGATGAGAAGCAGAAGGAATCGGCCGAGAAGTATCTCGCGAGCATCGCCGAGGAATTGAAAAAACAAGGCCTCAAGGTGACGGCCATCGTAAAGACAGGGCAGCAGGTGGCCCTGGAGATCATCGACTTCTCCAAAGAAAGCGGGGTAGATCTCATCGTCATGTGCACCCATGGGCGATCCGGCATCACCCGATGGATGCTGGGAAGTGTCGCCCTTAAACTCTTAACCCGGGGTGAAACACACATCCTTCTCATCCGTTCAAAAGAATAACCGTCTCGATATGAGGACGACCCTCATTGGACTTTACATCGCCTGTGAATTGATCGCCAATGTGACCGCTTCTAAACCCGTTCAGTTGGATGGAATCGTTGTCCCGGCGGCTATCTTTATCTATACCCTCACCTTCACTCTGATCGACCTGATCAACGAATCCTTAGGTAAACAGGGGGCTCGGAAAGTGATTTGGGTCGCTTTCATCGCCAATCTCCTGCTTGCCGCCTATTCACAGCTGGCTGTGGCCCTTCCTCCCGCCCCTTTCTACTCGGGACAGGAGGCCTTCGCAGGGGTCCTGGGAAGCACTCCAAGAATCGTCTTTGCCAGCTTGACAGCCTATCTCATCAGCTCCTTCATCGATGCCGAGGTCTTCGCGTTCTGGAGAGCCCGTGTGCATGGGCCGAGATGGGTCCGGGTGGTGGTGAGCAATTCCATCTCAACCTGGGTCGACAGCGTAGTTTTCATCACCTTCGCTTTCTACGGGGTCATGCCCATCTGGACTCTTATCAAAGGCCAATATGTGATCAAGATGGCTATTACCCTTATCAGCATTCCCCTGATCTATCTGGTGCGGAGCCGAAAAGATAGTAGATGGTAGATGGCCGATAATTGGAATTTATTTAAAGTTTGTATTTTGAAACTCTTCTTAAAGAATTGCCCAGCCTTTTTGATTTATTGGTAGTGCCGGGGGTTAGGTAAGAAATGAAAAAAGAGCATATCTTTCTCATCTTCATTCTCTTCCTCACCTTCCTCTCTATTTATCTCTTTTATCAGATCCTCGCACCTTTCCTGGCATCCATCTTATGGGCCATCCTCCTGGCGATCGTCTTCTATCCCGTCTTTAAAAGACTCCAACGCCTTCTGAAAAAAAAGGAATTTCTTTCCGCAATGATCATGACATTGCTTGTGCTTTCAGTGATTGTATTGCCCTTCGGCCTTCTGATGGCCTCTCTGGCTGTTGAGGTGGTCGAGGTGTACCATCAGGTTGAAGAGATGATCAAGACCGGTCAACTTCAGGCCTATTGGGGGGAGATCCGTAAAATACCCCTTCTCAATTGGGTCTGGGTGAGATTGAATCAATATTTCGATCTTTCCCAGATGGATCCCCAAGGCCATCTATTAAAGAACCTCCAACAGGTCAGCACCTTCCTTTTCAACCAAACCTCAAAAATCTTAAAGGGGCTTTCCACCTTTATCATTGGGTTCTTCTTCACCCTCCTCTCTCTACTACCTTTTCAAAGACGGGAATCGTCTGTTTGAAAGATTGAAAGAGATTGTCCCTCTCCCATCAAAGGAGAAGGAGCTTCTCATTCGCCGATTCAAGGATATGGTCTATGCCACCATTTATGGGGGGATCCTGATCGCCATCATTCAGGGGACCCTGGGAGGAATATCTTTCTGGATCCTTGGGCTTTCCTCTCCCATTTTCTGGGGAACAACGATGGCTCTTCTCTCCTTCATCCCGGTCGGTGGAACAGCCCTTATCTGGGGCCCGGCTTCCATCTTCTTATTCGCTCAGAGGGCTTTTTTAAAAGGGTTAATTCTGCTGGGATTGGGGGTGTTTGGAATTAGCATGGTGGATAATTTTCTTAGACCCTTCTTCATCAGTTCAAGGACGAATATCCATCCTTTGCTGCTCTTCTTCGCTGTCCTGGGAGGAATTCAGACTTTCGGATTGATCGGGCTGGTGGCTGGACCGTTGATCGTGACCCTCTTCCTTACCCTCATCGAAATTTATATCCAGGGAATCCAATAATTGAGTAGTTCGGAGTAAATAACCCAAAATAAACAAAATTAGTTTACTAAGAACTCCGAACTAATTTAGAGGTTGGGGGCCTCTACGATCTCAACCTTGAACTCTTTTGCCTGGCTGGGGATATCTCTGAAAACCACGACAAACGGAATCGCTTTGCCGGAAGCTGTGATCTTCTCCTTCTCCGTTTGAG
>JBFMAE010000157.1:0-5437 GCA_040756085.1 Thermodesulfobacteriota bacterium
CCCGTCCTGTCAGAGAGAGGGCTCCAAGGGTATTCCCGTGATAACTATGCCATCGGGCAACCACCCGCCATCTCTGGGGTTGACCGGATTCTAAATAATATTGCCTGGCCAATTTGATGGCTGCCTCAACAGCCTCTGAGCCCCCTGAGAGGAAATAGATCTTCTCCAATCCTGTGGGCAGGATATTTCCCAGAGCCTCCGCATACCCCTCAATCGACTTTGTTGTGAACTGGGTGCCGTGGATATAACCCACCTGGCCCATCTGGTCTATCATACCCTGAAGGATCTCTTTCTGACTATGGCCAATGTTCACGACCAGCGCGCCTCCTGACCCATCGATATACTGTTTCCCCTTCTCGTCAAAGAGATAGACTCCATCTCCATGGGTGACCAGAGGATAAGTCCAGCCCAACTTCCTATAAAAGACATGACCTTTTGGATATCCGTATTCCATACTTCCTGCCTCAATGCTCATGGATTGATCTTCTCAATCTCAGCCATCCTGGGACCCCAACTATCCTAAATTTACGTTTATTGTTTCCTTCACTTTTTATAAATAGTCATTAAAGATTCATCTTTTTCTACCTTTTCTCTTTCTCTTTTTCAAGCAAAAATTGTATTATGAAGGTAATGAAATTCTTGTCGAATGGATCGCCAAGATTGTCGAAACTCATTATTTAATGAAATTTATAAAGAAGTCTCTTTCGTTTTGGAAAGAATCGACAAACTTTTCCTGTTCAAATCTCAATTTTCAGGCAATGGATTTTAATGATCATTTTAAAAATCGAATATTTTTTCTTTAAAAATCTAATATAGACAGCCTCTGAAAAGTCTTTAACTTATTGATAATCCAAAATTAAATAAAACCGCCCTATTATAGGAGTGGGGATCGACTGAAAATCTTTTTAAACTTTTTAATGGATTGGCACACCACTTGCTCTTATAAAAATAAAACCAGACGAAAGGAGGTGAGAGAGATGAGAAAAACGATCATTGCATTGGGATTGGTAGCGGTGATGCTTTTAGGTATCACATACGTCTATGCTCAAGGTCCTGGTTTTGGCCATGGATATGGGATGATGCACGGTCAGGAACATAGGGGCTATGCAAGGTTATCTTCCCTGACTCCTGAGCAGAAGGCACAGTTTCAGGAATTGCGACAAAAGTTCATTGAAGAGACGGCCCAACTTAGGGGGGCGCTCCTGACCAAAAGACTGGAACTTCAATCTCTTTGGACCAATCCAAAGGCTGATCCCAAGGCCATTACGGATAAGGAAAAAGAATTGAGAGACCTTCAGAATCAGATGAGAGATAAAGTGGTCCAGAATATGTTGGAGGCTCGCAAATTCCTTACACCTGAACAGATTGCTGAATTTGGACAGGGTCGCGGAATGGGTCCGGGTTACGGTCGCGGCCATATGAGGGGCTATGGTCATGGAATGGGTCCAGGTTATGGAACATGTCATTAATCATGGGCTCTGAAAATGGGTCCTTGAAGGGGAAGGCTCGTGTCCTTCCCCTTTTATTTTTGCCTTTTAAAATCATTCCAAAATGTATTAAAATATTTAGAAATACTTAGGATGGATGAATGTTAAAAGTAAAAACCATTTTATTGATTTTCTGGCTTTTCTCCACCCTCCCTGCCCCTTTCTCTTTTTCCCAAACCCCTGGGATGGGACACAATCCCGGGATGGGAATGAGGCATTGGAGAGAAGAAGTTCCATGCTGGAGGGCATCGGAACTCAATCTCTCTCCAGATCAGAGGAAGGGTTTATTCCAGATCCAACAAATCTACTTTCGGGAGATCCAGCTGCTTCGAACGGAGCTTCTATCAAAACGTCTGGAACTCCGAGAATTCCTTATCAACCCAGTCATAAGATCAGAGACCATTCGTTCAAAATATTTGGAGACCATTGAACTGGAGAAAAAACTGGAGGAAAAAGCGATCGAATATCTGATCAAGGTGAGGAATCTTCTCACTCAGGAACAACTGAAAAGCTGGGCTCCGGAGAAGGAGTTTCCTCTTTTTCGGCGAATGATGCATGGATTTGGTCCAATGGGACCCATGTTTCCATAATACCATCCTTCCAAGAAGTATTAAAAGAGGTATTGTTAAATAACGCGGAGTGGAGGCGGCTCTATTCAACTCAAATTGTCCTGCCGGCAAACAGGTGGGGCAGGCAGGAGGATAAAAAAGAATGATGAATTTGGGCGGGGTGCATTTTGTCCAATCATGAGAAGAAGATCAAACGCAGTTTCTCTCCTCTTTATCTGGCGATCCTCTTAGGGATCATCCTAATCATCCTTATTATCAACGGACTTCTGGAGATCAACCGGACGAAGAATGGATTCTATCTTCTGTTGGAAAGGGAGGGTATCGTCCTCCTTCAACATTTCGAGAAAAATGTCCAGGAAACTTTCCTCTCACTCAAGACTATGGAAGTCACTCCGAAAAACCAACTCAATCCCTCTCTCTCCAGTTTCTTCTTCGGCCTTGAGGAATCCGTTGCACAATACTTATTAGAAGCTGCCCATCGAGTCGATCAACTCGATGGTGAAAAACCCTTGGACCCTGCTGATCTTCAAGGTCTTGCCAAACAATACCTTTTGGCTTCGATTGAAATCTATGATACGAAAGGAAATCAGCTCAGGGGCTGGCCCTCTCCATCCCTATCCATTGACAGACAACTCTTCCTTCGAGAACTGATCGGAAAAAAACGTTCGGTGTTCATTAACCTCTTCGGGAAATCCCTCAGCGGGACAAAAGAAGGCGATTGGTTATCAATTGCGATTTGGAGAAAGATAACGCCGGGGATGATTGCCCTCCACCTTAATGGGGAAGGGATGAAGAGGCTCTTCCATTTTTTTGCCGCCCAGAGGGCAATCTCGGATATCGGTCTCAGAGAGGGTATCCTGTCTGTCTCGGTTCAGGATACTTCTTTCAATACCCTTGCCCATACAGACCCGACTCTCATCGGGGTAAAAGAGGAAGACGCCTTTCTAAAAAATTCTCTTCAAAATAATCGTCCCCTATGCCGGCTTCATCGATCCAAAGAAGGAGAAGAGATCCTCGAAGTGGTCAGATCCTTCTCCCTTGACAATAAACCAACGGGGTTGATCCGAATCGCATTATCTCCAAAAGAGATCCATCCGGTCCTCAGACAGATCAAAAAGAATGTGGCCCTCTCCATCTTCTTCTTTCTCATCCTGGGCGTTTCTGCCATCACACTAATATGGGTGAACCAGAACCGACACATCAAAAAATTGAAAGAGATGGAAGACCGAATGCAATTGGCAGAGAGGCTCTCCTCCCTCGGTCACCTGGCCGCGGGGGTCGCCCATGAGATTCGAAACCCTCTCAATGCCATCGGCATGGGGATCCAGAGGCTCAAGAAGGAATTTCTTCCTCATGAAGAATCTAAAAAGGAAGAGTATCTCTCCTTCACGGATTTGATTTTTAAAGAGATTAGGAGGGTCAACGAGATCATCGAACAGTTTCTGACCCTCTCTCGACCTTTTCAACTTAACGTGAGGAGTTCCTCCCTTTCGGATCTTCTCAAAAATCTGATCACTCTCTTTCAGGAAGAGGCCTCTTCTCAAGGGGTTCACCTTCAGACCGAAATCGATTCTCCTCTCCCTCTCATCAAAATGGACAATGAGAAGTTGACACAGGCCTTCATCAATATTATGAAGAATGGGATGCAGGCGATGGAGCAAGGAGGCGCCCTCCGTATCGAAACACACTCCTTTAAGGATCGGGTGGAGGTGGTCATCTCCGATTCAGGTTCCGGGATCCCGCCGGACCGGATGGAAAAGATTTTCAACTATTACTATACAACCAAAGAGAAAGGGGTAGGGTTAGGACTTCCCATTGCCCATCGGATTATCGAAGCCCATGATGGTCAGTTGAAGGTGGAAAGCCAAGTGGAATTTGGAACGAAAGTAACGGTGACGCTTCCCCTTGAAAGAAAAGAAGTCAGTAGTTAGCTGTGAGTTGTAAGTTGCAGAAAAATTATTTAAACAACAGAGGACTGACTACAGGCAACGGACAAAAGACCACTGACAATTAGAGATATGGAGAAAGCAAGGATTTTAATTGCCGAGGATGAAAAAACTCAAAGGGACCTCTTAGAAGGATTCTTGAAAAAGGAGGGATTCTCTGTGGACGCAGTGGCCAACGGCAGAGAAGCCCTTCAGAGACTTGAGGGGAATTTTTTCGATATCGGTCTGATCGATTATAAAATGCCCGAGCTCGACGGACTGCAAACCCTCCGGGAGATTCGAAGACTCTATCCTGACCTCCCGGTGTTGATGATGACCGCCTACGGGACGGTGGAGACCGCTGTGGCATCCATGAAAGAGGGAGCTCTGGACTACCTCACCAAGCCCATTGATCTGGATGAACTCCTCCTCATCCTTCAAAAGGTGATCGAACGCTCCAGCCTCATACAGGAAAATAAGGAGTTGAAATCTCAACTTCAAGAACGCTACCATTTCAATAATATCGTCTATGGGAGTCCGAAGATGGAGGAGGTGATGGGGATCGTTGCTCGTGTGGCACCCAGTCAGGCGACCGTTCTCATCCGGGGGGAGAGCGGGACGGGAAAAGAGCTGATTGCCAATGCGATCCACTATGCGAGTCCCCGTTCCGGTAAACCCCTGGTCAAAGTGAGTTGTTCTGCCATCCCCGATACACTGCTTGAGAGTGAACTCTTCGGCCATGAGAAGGGGGCCTTCACGGGTGCAGCCCAGAGGAGAATTGGCCGCTTTGAAGAGGCTGATGGTGGGACGATCTTCCTCGATGAGATTGGAGACCTTTCGCCCAGTATCCAGGTGAAGCTTCTGAGAATTCTTCAGGAGAAGGAATTTCAACGGTTGGGATCGAATCTTACCCTGAAGACCGATGTGAGGGGGATCGCCGCTACCCATCGAAATCTTGAGGAGGCGATCAAGCAGGGCTATTTCAGAGAAGACCTCTACTACCGGCTCAATGTCATCTCCATTTACCTTCCCCCTTTAAGAGAGAGGAAGGAAGATATTCCCCTTCTGATCGACTTTTTTTTAAAAAAATATTCAGAATTGAATCAGAAATCGATCTTCGATATATCAAAAGAGGCAAGGGCCCTTCTTCTCCGCTACCCATATCCCGGAAATGTCAGGGAGCTGGAGAATCTCATTGAAAGGGCAGTGGTCCTATGCAGGGGAGAGGTCATTGCCACACAGGACCTTCCTTTCCATTTACAAGAAGGGAAATCCGAGATGGGATGGGGGCTACAGAAAAGAGAGAAAACGCTCCCGGAGTCCCTGGAGGAGATTGAAAAGGACTTAATCGTCAAGGCGCTCCATCAACATCAGGGAGTTCAGACTAAGGCTGCCGAGAGCCTCGGCATCAGCGAGAGGGTGCTCCGATATAAAATAAAGAAATATGGAATCCGAT
>JBFMAE010000158.1:0-5284 GCA_040756085.1 Thermodesulfobacteriota bacterium
TAACGACTGCCCCGAAGGGGCCCCCTCTTCCGGGCGAAGTCCCGGACGAGGCGTAGATTCTTACATTTTGAATCTGAGAATTTTCTTCTAACATTTTTACCCCCTCACCCCCTCCCTCTCCCCGCTGGGGAGAGGGTGAGGGGAAATTTCAAATATTTTTGGTTAGCATTTTGAGAATGCATTTAATTCTTTTGGTGGAATTGGGTGAAAAAGGCGAACGCTAAGAAAGTAGAATTGGCTTTCAATGCAAATTTGAATTTTGTCAAATGTCAAGGGCTGTCAAGGGCAGACCCCATCTTTGATTACTGAAGCGAGCTACAGCGCTCAGGAGCGCCTGACGATAGGGAGGGATTTGTCCTCATGGAAAAAGAACTGACTTCAAAAAGGATCCAATTTTTAAAAAAGGACTATTCCCGGGGATTTATCGCAGACTGTGGTTATAAAGCGGTCAACTATGAAAGGGGCTATCTGGAGTCCAGGCTGAAGGTCTTAAGCCGCCACCGGCAACAGGACAATTACATTCATGCCGGAGTAATCGCCACCATGGCCGACCATACGGCTGGATATGCGGCATTCAGCCTCGTTCCCGAGGATCATCGCATCCTGACCATCGAATTTAAGATCAATTTTCTTCAACCCGCCTATGGCCACACCCTCGTTTGTAAATCGAGGATCCTCCGGGAAGGAGGACAGATTCTGGTCGGGGAGTCCAAAGTTTTTGATCAACGAAGTGACGAAGAGGTTTTAGTTGCTAAGGCCATCGTCACCTTGAGATCCATTCATCAAAGTAAGATAAAACCTGCACCGCATTATAAGTAAAATATATGGGACGGATCTATTTTTCAAAATAATGAAGATGAAAATAAATAGAACCGTCCCCTTTATGACGACGAAATCAGAAAGGGAAAGACTGATTGAACCTCCAGGGGGTTGTAGGTTATGAAAAATCTTTTACTGGAAAATGTTGAGTATAAGATTGAGATGACAAACTTTGGGGTGTGGCGTCGCTTTGTCTATTCCAACGGTGCTTATTTCTCAGAATTCAAATCTCACGCCACCTTCTTCGGGCTGCCCCTCTTGCACTATACCCGTGGAAAATGCCCGGAGACAGGCAGACGGATCATCGCCAAAGGCGTAGTCGCTGTGGGAAGGCTTGCAGCAGGAATTTTGTCCATCGGTCAGGCATCATTCGGTGTCATTGCTATTGGCCAGGCTGGATTAGGTCTCCTTTTCGGTTTAGGGCAAGGAGCCACCGGACTTTATGCCATTGGTCAGGTTGCTATGGGTTTGCTATTTGGTCTGGGACAATTTGCGACAGGAGAGATCGCTATCGGACAGTTGGCTTTCGGCAAGTATGTATTGGCCCAGCTCGGTTTTGGCGAATATGTTTGGAGTCCAAAGCGCGCCGATCCAGAGGCCGTGGAATTTTTCAAGCCCCTGTTAGCCAGATTCTTCTCATGATATCCGGGCAGGAGGACTTACCCTCGTCTAATTTAGGACATCTGATATTTCTTCTTCGAATTCCTAGACGGGGTAGGTGGGAGGATTCATTTTTCCTTGTGGAGCTTATTCTTACACTTCAGACAGAAATCCGGGCCTTTTCGGTCTGTATCCATTAAACTATTAGAAAAGAACATCACGCATCGAGGGTTTTCACAATGTCCCAATCCATAGGTATGACCTAATTCGTGAACCGCCTCGGTGAGCACCCTCTTGTGAAAGAGGCTTCGGTCTTCCGGCAGGTAATAAAACTCCTGCCTGAGACGGGTGAGGGAAATGACGGCCGCTCTCCTGCTGGCCTCTCCGAAGACAAAGTTTAGTTCGGGGACATAGAGATCGTGGTCAACAATTCCCAGAATTTTTTGATCCGTTGTATATTCTTTTTGCTCCATCAAAACCTTTAATATGGTTGTCGATAAATACTGATTTCTTTTCCTGTTAAAGGCGTAATCCGGTTCAGGCATTCCTTTACCCACTCCTACCGGTTTGTTCAATGCTCTGTTCAAATCATTCTTCAGCACCTCGATGACCTTTGGGTTCACCTCGCCCACCGCTACCAGAACAATTCCCATGTCAGGATTCCTTTCTTTTGCAAACGAATTCGTGTTGAAAAGGATGGTTAGTAGAATGATTAAAAGCCTTAAAATCATTTCTTATGAAACCCTCTATCTTTTATAAAACCATTCCATTGACTTTTCATCAAGATATATTTTATGGGTATGTCCATCACTCCCTTTAACTTCAAAGAACCTTTTTCTTGCCCTATCTTCGACGCCTTCTTCAATCCATGACCTCAGGATTTCAGCCACCTCAATTCTTTCATCATGGAGAATCATTGTCCTCGGGGTTTCCTCGCCTCGATAACCTGAGTAGGCAATGACCTCAATCTTTTCTTCAGACATATCTCTGACCAAAATGTCAAATGACAAAGCCCAAATTTCAAATCAAATCCAAAGTTGATGATCTCGTAAAAAATCGGGAAACGCCATTCTTGGTCATTCCTGTGAAAACAGAGCCTGCCCCGCACTTGATGCGGGGAATCCAGATTCATATGTCTCTGGTTCCCTGCTCCCTGTTTTCACAGGGACAAGTTTCGCAGAGCCTGCCCCGGACTTGATCCGGGGGACAACGTCTGGACTCCGGCATCCGCCGGAGTAACGGTTTGGGGACTTTTTACGAGTCCATCAAAGTTCAAATATTTAAAATATTCGATTTTTAACTTTGGCATTCATTTGGCATTGGAATTTTGAAATTTGGAATTAGAAGATCCTTCCAGGGTATCGGAAGTTGAATTTAAGATTTCCCAAAATATAACGTCCCTATTTCTTTTTGTTATCTCAAAGAACTGGACATCCTTTCTTTCCTTTACCTCTGCAATCAGCCCACTCCCCTTAAGGGCAATGGTGGCCATCACCCATTTCTCAGAATCCAGGATTTCTGTCAGGAGTTTTTTGAATTTTTCAGAATAGCATTCCATCTTCCCGATCTCGTCAATCATAATAAGACGGGCCGAAGGGTTGAAGAATGAAATAGTACCAAGAAAATCCTCAAAGCCTTTAATATCCACTCCGTATTGGCCTACTCTGCAGGGGCTGTTTATCTCTTTATGTGAAAGAAGTCCTTTTCTCCCCTCGAGGCTGGTCAGTTCAAACCCCTTTCTGATACTTTCTTCTCTGATCTCTGTCGTATAAAAACCGACAGGATGAAAATGTTTTAACTCTTCAGAAAGTTTTTTGATCAGAGTGGTCTTGCCCACGCCCGGCAGTCCTGTGATGAGGATATTCTTTTTTTTCGTCTCCATTCTTTAGAATATTTAGGTTCACTCAATCTGAAAGCCTTGGATTTTCAATGGGAGCAAGAGATTCGCTCCTTTCCATCACCTCATCATATTCGGGGATGACGATCCCCCTCTGGATCATGATGCCGTAAATGAGATTTGAACGGTTGATCACATATCGCTGGTCTCCAGTCGGGTTATATTTTCTCGGGTTCGGAAGGACAGAAACAAGCCTGACAGCCTCCTGGGGAGTCAATTCGGAAGAAGGCTTTCCATAGTAGTGTTTCGAGGCCGCCTCCACACCGAATATCCCTTCCCCCCACTCCACCACATTGAGATAGAGCTCCAGTATCCGTCTCTTTGGAAGGGCCCTCTCCATTCTCCATGTGAGGATGGCCTCTCTGATTTTCCTGAAGGGGTTTTTCGCAGGTGAAAGATAAAGATTTCTCGCAAGCTGTTGACTGATGGTGCTACCGCCGAACTTAAATCTTCTCACTTTGATATCCTTTTCGATGGCCTTCTGTATCGCTTCATAATCGAAGCCTTCATGCCTCCAGAAATTATCATCTTCCGCAATCAGGACGGCCTTGATGAGATAATGAGAGATATTCGAAAGAGGCACCCAGACCTGATGGATCCTGTATTTTTTTCCTTTCTCTTTCGATTCCCTCTCCCGATATTCCATAAAGGCAGTCTTTTGGGGTTTTTCCTTTTTCAGTTTTGAAACATCAGGCACCCAAAGGCAATAGAGGAAAGGTAGGAGGAGGACAAAAAAGAGTATAAAAGCAAACCACTTCAAACGCCTAATTTTGGCCATCGTTCAATAAAGCCTTTGGAACGAAGAGGTTTGCTCTATCTTTCAGATAGAGTGAATGAGGTATCCACATACCGATGGGGATTGAACCCTTAACCCCGGACAAATGGGTTGTGCCGCCTCTCATATTGAATGGTCGAGGTAGGTGTAGGCCCGTAATTATGACCGGGGAAAACGACGGTTTCTCCGGGTAAGACATAGAGTTTTTTACGGATGGACGTCTCCATCACATCCCATGAACTCCCCGGAAAATCCGTTCTTCCCACGGAGCCCACAAAAAGGGTGTCGCCTGTAAAGACCATCCCATCCACATAGAGGGACATTCCTCCTGGCGAGTGGCCCGGGGTGTGAATCACTTTGAGCTCGACATTGCCCACTCGAATGCTCTCCCCTTCTTTCACCAAAACATCGGCAGGGGGAGAAGGTGTGGCCCTGAACATCATTAAAAGATCGGGAGGGGTACGGACGAGGTAAGCGGCCTCCCCTTCATGGATGATGAGCTTGGCTCCGGTCTTCTTCTTCATTTCTGCATTTCCCATGACATGGTCCACATGGGAATGGGTGTTGACGATATACTTAATTTTACTTAAACCGTGGGATTTTGCTTCTGATAGAAGCCTGTCTGCATCATCCGCAGGATCGATGAACAAACCCTCCTCTGTCTCCTCATCTCCGACCAGATAACAGAACACCGCAAAATTTCCAACCTCGTACTGTTTGACGATCATCTTCGTCCTCCGCATTAGCGCACTTTTTACTACTATAATTCATGGACTCCCAAACTTCAACTTTATATTTGACAACTCCACTTCTGATCATTTAATGAAATGAAAAAAGGGTTTGACGAGCTTGAAGGGAACCCCCTGGAGATCGATCTGATGAAAATTGAAAAAGATCTCTATGCCTACCTTTGGCAGAATCCTTATGAGAACAACTGCAACACTTATGTAATCACCGGAGAGATGACCGTTCTCATCGATCCAGGTCATCTGACCCATGTTGGAAAACTTTTTCATCAGATGGAGGAGGATGGGTTTTCTCCTAAAAAGGTTGACCTGATCATCCTCACCCATTCCCATCCAGACCATTTTGAAGGTGTTGAGGCATTCTTTAACAGGCCGGTTAAGGTAGCGATGAGCCGGGAGGAGGAACGTTACCTTCAGGCGAGCGGAAAACTCCTCTTTGAGATGATG
>JBFMAE010000159.1:0-14947 GCA_040756085.1 Thermodesulfobacteriota bacterium
TTCACCTCCTGGAAGCCGGTCTCTAAGGCATCCAAGACCTCATCCACCGAAAGAAGTTCTTCCAGGTCTTTCTTATTCAGTATAAGCATAGGTCTCTTTAACTCCTTCGTCCATCGTCTATCGTCCCATAACCCCCCTTCATCCCCCCTTAATTTAAGGGGGGATGAAGGGGGGTTAGTGCCCTTCGTTTAGACTACCTCTTCCTCCAGAACCTTTTCCTCCCTCAGAATTCGTTCATAACTCAACGGACTGACATCCACTGTCTCATATTGTCCAAGACGAATCAACTCGGACAAAACCTTCCCTACAGCAGGTGCCTGCTGGAATCCATGGCCGCTGAAACCCACCGCCATAAAAAAACCGTGGACTTCTGGATGCTCCCCGATCATCGCATTATGATCCCACTGGTTTATCTCATAGAGGCCAGCCCACCCCCTGATCAATCTCAGTTCATTGAATAGGGGAACTCGATGAGCAATCAGAGGCCAGAGGACGTCATTGAAATAATTCCGATCCCATTCGAAGTTGAATCCCGGAGGCTCTTCCAATCGGGACTTTCCGGTGAGGATGAGACGGCCCGTTTCATGAAGAAAGTAAACTCCTGAAGGATCGATGACCAAAGGAAGATCATACTCGAAAGGTCGAGGCGGTTTAAAAAGATAGACGTTTCGTCGGACAGGGATTACAGGAATCTCTATCCCCGCCATTCTTCCAACCTCTCCCGCATAGGGACCAGCAGTATTTACAATGATGGAAGAGAAATTGGTGTTTCCATCTTTTGTCTTAACCCCCTCGAGACGATTCCCTTTCCTTAGAATCTCCACCACCTCCTGATCGATATACTGAACACCGAGGTGTTTGGCCTTCCTCAGGAACCCTTGGAGCACCCCGTGCGGATCCATGTATCCATCTCCTGGAGAAAAAGAGGATCCCACGATCTCCTCAGTGTTGAGGTCAGGAATGATTCGAAGGGTTTCATCGACGCTGAGGAGCTGAGTCTCCACTCCAATAGATTTCTGGAAAGCTTGATGCTTGACGAGAAGATGCCAGTTCTTTTCATTACCCAGGAACAGGTACCCCCTGGGTTTAAAATCGATCTCTGGCCGCTCACCTCCTATTTCCATTCTTTCACTAAACTCCCGGTAAAAAGCGAGGCTATATTGGGAGAGGCGGACATTCACTTCGGTGCTGAACTGTCTCCGGATGCCTCCTACACTCAGGGTCGTGGAGGCCCGCTCGTAGGAAGGGTCCTTTTCGAAAACAGCAATTCGGCCTCCAAATCCATCATTGGCCAGATGGAAGGCAATGCTCGATCCCATCACCCCACCGCCTACAATAATAATGTCAAATGATTGGTTTCCAGAGGTATAATTTGATCCATTTCTTTGTGTCATAAAGTAACCTCAAATCGTGAGAGGAGCATATTATAATTATAAAAAAGGCAATCGGGTTTAACGATCCGAATTGATTGACCATCTTCTCAGAAATTTTACGGAACCGTGCTTCACAATATCCAAGAACCTTTAGGCTATGGCTCCAGGAAGAGATCCAATAAAACATTAACCTCCGGACAATATCGGCATGATGACGACTGAATTCTCATCTTCGATCACACTGTCAAGATTGCCTACTTTCTCATCGATGAGAATAATGACATTCTCTTCAGGAAAGGGGGAAGGTAGAATCTTCCTCAATGGCGTGGGTTTGTCTAAAACCAAATTTTTTCCCCGAGCGCCGGCAATTCCTGCCAGGTAGCCCAAGAACTTTAGCTCAGCCAACTTAACTGATCATCTCCTTTGAAACCTCTTGCAGCCCAAGATGGTCCAAGGTTTCTTGAGTGGGAATTCCATTCTTATCCCACCCTCTAAGCTCATAGTACCATGAAAGCATCTGATCATATTTTTCCCTGTCGAGCTTCACCCCTTTCATCTTTCCCTGAAAATGGGGTTCCTCAAACCAGCGATCGGGTGGATAGTCCCACTTCCTGCCAAATTGAGGAATCTCTCTTTTCCAGTAAGCCCGGATGAGGTTATAAATGCGGTCCCCGATTTTATAAAGATCTTCCCAACTCATATGATTCCCTGTAATGGCTTCCAGATATTCCGTGTACCAGTCAAGTCCAAAACTAACCTCTACCCAGGGAAGTCGGCATACAGTTGCAGATTCAAAAAAACCTCCCCTCAATCTTTGAAGCTCAATGAGTTTCTCGACCTTTTCCTTGCTATAAGAAAAACGATCAGTCGATATTTCCCATGCGATAATCCAGGCGTCTTTATGACTAGCCCCAATCGGGGAGGTTCCAAAGGAAAGGGCCATTCCAGGGCAGGCATGGCAATTATAGGCTGAGACCTCCAGTCCCTTTACCTGCATTGCCCACCGATGGGAATCTTTCCCGATAATCTCTGAAGCGCCTCGAACTCCGTTGGAAACAAGCTTCCCCAGCCCTTCTCCTTTTCCAATCTCTTGGATCAGTTTCTGGGCCGCTTTAAAGTCTCCCCAACCTATCCCTTCCAGAATTAATCCCTTTTCCGAGGCTTCCATAAGAAATCCAATGCAACTCCCCAAGGAAATCGTATCCAGACCCCACTCGTCGGCCATCCGGTTTAAAAGTGCAACCTGTCTCAAATCCTTCATGCCAATATTCGGCCCAAGCATCCCCACATTCTCATAATCCAACTCAGATGGAACATTGCTCGAATCCTTGACAATATTTCCACACTGCATATTGCACATGGGGCATCCCTTGCGATCCACCTTAAGCTTTTCAAGCATATATCCATCAAGTTGTTTTGAGTATTCAAAGAGACCCTCTCTGAAATTGTAGGTGGGAAGGCAGGCATTTTCATTACACCATTCAAAGGCCTGCATGGTCCCCTGTCTTGTCCAGAAATTGTAATTATTTTTTGCCTCGATGTCTTCATACCCTTTTTTTGCGATTTCTTTCAGTCTGATATCGTCAAAGTTGGGAACATTCCCTGTCCCTTTGATCACAAGGGCCTTAAGATTCTTCGATCCCATCACAGCACCCATCCCAGGCCGCCCGCCCGCCCTTCCTTTCTGAGACATAACGTTTGAAATACGGACCAGGTTCTCCCCGGCAGGGCCGATCAGAAGGATTCCCGAGTTCCTTCCGTGTCTTTTCTCGAGAAGATCTTGGGCCTCAAACGTACTCCTCCCCCAGAGGTCAGAAGCCTCCAGGATCTTCACGCTTTCATCCTCGATCAGCAGATAGCACGGGTTCTCCCATCTTCCCTCAACCACCAAGATATCATAACCCGCCTTCTTCAGATGAACCGATGCCATGGTCCCGATATTGCCATCACCATAGCCTCCTGTGAGAGGGCTCTTTGAGGCAATGACCATCTTCCCCGAACTGGGAAGAGATTGCCCTGTGAGTGGCCCTGTGGAAAAGATAATTTTGTTACCCTCGGAGAGAGGATTGATTTGTTTCACTTCATCCCATAACAGCTTGACACCAAATCCCCTACCCCCTAAGAAATCTTTCTTCATCGATTCTGAAATCTCTTCCTTGGAGATCTTTCCTTCAGAAAGATTCACCCTGAGCAACTTCCCAGCATATCCTTTCATCATGGAACCTCCTCTCAAGGCATTTCTTTCTACTAATATAATCTTCTAAGTATCAACCCGTCAACGACATATCCAGTAAGTCCCAAAGAGTACGAACATCAATAAATCGGTCGATTTCGTTGGTTAACCTGCCAGAAGCTCGAAGGAGCGTCGATTCACAAGTTGGGCATACCGTTATTATCGTCTCTGCCCCTACATTTAAAGCATCCCTGATACGATTCTTAGCAATTTCGATGGAGAGTAAATCATCTACCGCTCTCAGCCCTCCACCCCCACCACAGCAAGTCGAGAAGTAGCGATTATGTTCCATTTCAATAAGGTCAACCCCCAATTGTTGAAGGATCTCTCTGGGTTCCTCAAAGATCCCTAACATCCTTCCTAGATGACATGGGTCATGATAGGTGACTTTAAGATTCAATGGCTTCAATTGATGGGCAATTCCTGCTTCCTTTAGTTTTTGATGAACTGCCACAATCGCAGGCTGGACAGGAACCTCATATTTCTCTTTCAAGGTAATGGTACAAGTGGGACAGAGGGTTAAGGTAGCACCCTCTTTTTGCTGGTTGAGATTCCTTCGGCAGTGCTCTTTTGCCTTCTCAAACGCTTCAGGAAAACCAGTTGCCTCAACAAGGTATCCACAACAACTTTCTTCACCAACCTGAGGATAAATGTTGAGGCGTTCAAGGACAGAAAAAATCGTTGATAATTCCCTTGGCCTTGACCTATAAAGACAACCAATATAAACAGGAATTTCTCCTTCGCGTTTGGAAAGAACCTGAGCTTCAAAAAGTCTACCTTCCTTGATAATCCGGTCGGTATTCTCTTGATGAGCTTTTGAAGCAAAACCTTCCCTCACCATCTCTTGGCGCATGACCGTAATGATGTCCACATTCCTTAAGGCGCAGCGTGCCTGGCAGTACCCACAAAGAAGGCAGCTATCCAACATCTCTGTCATCTCTTCCGAAGGTCGCAAAAGGCCTTCTAACAGGCCTCTGGCAACAAGCATCTTCCCTCTACAACTATAAGTTTCGTAACCCTTTATTCTGTAGACCGGGCATTCCTCCCGGCAGAAACCACAACGGGTCCGATTGCAGGTATAAATATCATCCTTAAAAACTGATAGCTCCTCAATCCTATTCACAGATAGTTATCCCTTCTGATCTCTCATAAAAGGTCCTTCTTTCATGAACGATGGAAATACAATATCTTATGGACACGGGACACGGTCACGTCCTTTCTACTCGATCCAACGGGATTCAAATTTCTTCCCTGGATTCATGATGTTTTTAGGATCAAAAATCTCTTTCATTCGGCGCATGTATCCAAAAGAAAGCCCGTGCTCAAGTTGATTAAATCCTCCCAGGCGATCGCCGTCGCCGATGTAGCTACTCATCGTCCCTTCTAAACGGATAGCCATTTCACTCATTTCCTTCACATATCGGTAAAATCGATTGACTGCCTCCAGCGTTGAATCGTCCACAAAGACGGCAAAACTGATCGAAGCGGTGGCCTTATTGGGCGATTCGTTATAAACGGTCATCCCGAGGATCTCCTGATCCCACTTTTTGGCGATTTCAAGATATTTTTGGTAACCCTCATCCAGCCGACCGATGGGTAAACCCACATCCGCAGATCCGAACTTCTTCTGCCGCTGACTGTCGGGCCACTTCTGCTTGAAGGGAATAAATTCCAGACGGTGTTTTGAATCCCACCATCCCTCCACCATTTCCCTTTCCTGGATCGGCTGGGAATGAAACTCTTTACTGAGAATTTTTATGACCTTTCCGACGTTGAAGTTGACCACATCTTCATCTCCGGAAAAGGAGAGAAACAAGATGACCTGAGCCCAATCAGGCACCTTGGGTTCATAACCGAATTTTTCACGGTAGGTGTGTGTATAAAAATGAAGACGATGTCGACAGTTGATATGGGCTGATTCGATGGTGAGGCCGGCAGATAGCAGCCGTTCCAAAGCTCTTGCCGCCTCATTCAAAGATCCGAAGAAGAATCCTTGGACTTTGCGGGTTTGGGGTAGAGGAATCACTCTAAGAGTGGCTTCAGTAATAACTCCAAGTGTGCCTTCGGATCCGATCAAGAGGTCCAAGAGTTTATACCCTGTCGATGAGAAGGAAGATTTCCTCTGTCCCACCCGAACGGCTTCAACTCGGCCGGTAACAATCACAGCGTTCGTCAGGCAGTCCCTGATCTTTCCATAGCGAAGACCAAACGTGGAGTCATTATCACACCCGATACTCGCACCAATGGTGCAGCTTCTTTTTGACTCAGGTTGGTGAGGAAGCCAAAGCCCTCGCTTGGCAAGAACCTCATTTAATTCCCAGATCGTGATTCCGGCTTGAACTGTGACGGTAAAGTTTTTTTCATCGATCTCAAATACTTGATTCATTCCCTTTGTTTCGACCAAGATGCCGCCTTTCCAAGCCGCTACCCCCCCTCCCATACCAGTCCCTCCACCAAAAGGAACAATAGGGATCTCATACTTGTAAGCAATTTGTGCAATTTGAACCATCTCCTCCGTTGTCTTAGGAATAACAACGATATCAGGGAAGTCGGCTGCTTTCCTTTCACTGGGACTCCAGTCACGGCTGTAGGCCATTCGATGTATAGGGGATTGGGTGACACGGTTTCCAAAGATTTTTTCCAGTTCTTCGAAAGCTTTCTTTATGGGCACTTTTTTCAATATTGTTTCCATGGATTGACTACCTTTATTTGATGGGATCGTATTTTCTGTAAATTTCATTGTGCTTGCCATCCAAAGTTTTGTTGGTGTTGGTTCGGGAAATCAGTTTGAACATCTTCTTCGCCACATAATTTTCTTCTTGATTCCGCTATCGCCTTTGAAGGAGTTGTAAATCCAACTGATCAGCGAAATGGCAGCTAACGAAGTGTCCGCCACTCCAGTCACGGTAAGCCGGAGCCTCCCTCTTACATATCTCTTTGACGTACCTGCAGCGAGGGTGGAAGTAGCAGCCATTGGGTGGATTCACGGGGCTGGGGATATCTCCTTGAAGTTGAAATTTCCCCTCACCCCTGCCTACCGGCAGGCAGGCTTCCCCTCTCCCCAGCGGGGAGAGGGAGGGGGTAAGGGGGCAAAATGTTAGAAGAAAATTCTCAGATTTCTGATGTTAGAATCGATATCAATTTACTAAGGGCCTAATCGTTGATCAGGTTATTCTTCATCATTTCGCCTAAGGCCCTTGATCTTTGGGTGGCCACTTCGACGGCATTGATCAGGGTGGTCCTCAACCCGCCCTCTTCCAGGGTATGGAGTCCTGCAATGGCTGTCCCCCCTGGAGAGGTCACCATATCTTTCAGCTTTCCAGGATGTTCACCCGTCTCGATCAACATCTTCGCTGCGCCCAGGACCGTTTGAGAGGCCATAATCAATGCATCATCTCTTGATAGCCCCACTTTGACCCCTGCATCTGCCAAGGCATCGATGATCAGAAAGATATAGGCGGGTCCACTTCCGCTCAGTCCCGTCACGGCATCGAGGAGGTTTTCTTCAATAAACAATGATTTTCCAACGGAATCGAAGATGGTCTTCGAAATCATCAAATCTTCCTTGACGATGTGCTTCCCCGCAGCAATCGCTGAAATTCCCTCCCGGACAGAAACACAGATATTGGGCATGACCCGGATCAGTTTCAGTTCCTTCTTGGCGCAGGCTTCGATCGCATCCAGTGAAACCCCCGCTGCAATAGAAATAATGAGCTTTGAAAGCTCGAGGGATTTGGCAACCTCGTCCACGACTTGCTTCATGATCTGAGGCTTCACGGCCAAAATGATAATATCCGATTGCTTCACCACCTCGATGTTATGAGAGGTTCCTTTTACCCCATATTTCTCCCGTATCAATTTCAGCCTTTCAGGCCGCACATCGGAACACAAGATTTGATCTGATCGACATAGATGGCCGTGTAACAGTCCATGGATCAAGGCTTCTCCCATATTCCCGGTTCCAACGAAACCCACCCGCATGTTCTTCAGCATAATCTTCCCTCCCAAAAGTCTTTCTCGATATGAAACGATTGATCCAAAAAATGCTTCCCCTTCGAGGCGGATAAAGTTTCCCTTCTCCGCCAAATATTTTTATAGAAATTTCTGAAAGGTTATGATAATTTTCGCTATAACCATAAAACTGAATCGGAATACTGTCAAGAATAAAAAGGGAGATTTCTGAAAAAGTTCCGAAATTTCTGATTACACAGATTATGGCCGATGACACAGATGTGAAATTTATTGAAAATAAAGAAAAATCTGTGTAATCATTTTTTGAAATCAGTGTAATCAAGAGAGCGTTTGGTAGTTTTTAAGAGCTCTCAAAGGAGGATTAGATTATGTTCAAAAAAATTCTATTTTGTACGGATTTTTCTGAGGACTCTCATTGGGCCTTCACCTATGCTCTCGATCTAGCTAAAACTTATAAAGCCAAACTCCTAATCTTCCATGTGACCCCTGAACCCGTTCACCCTGAACAACTCTCCCTTTACCTCTCTCCAGAAAAATTGGAAGAATTAAAGGCTTCGCAGAAGAAAGAAATCGATCAACAACTTAAAACCCATTACGTGAAAAAAATGGGGCGGTTCAAGAACTACCAAATCTTCCTCAAAGAAGGAGAACCTTTCGTCGAGATCATTCAAAAGTCGAAAAAGGATTCTGCTGATCTCATTGTGATGGCCACCCATGGAAGGACAGGTTTGGATCATGTTCTTTTCGGGAGCACAGCTGAGAAGGTGGTGAGGAAATCCTCCTGTCCGGTGCTGACCATCAGGCTCCCTGGAAGGCGATTCTCAATGCCTTAAAATCCCCCCTCTCCCCCCTTACGACCTGCCTGCAGGAGGCAGGAAGGGGGGCTGGGGGGATTAAACGATTAATCTCTCGACAAACCAATGGGGTTGTGTTAGGGAACATCAGGAGCGATAGGGCATTATGTTCCGATATATCGTCATAGAAGGGCCGATGGGTGTTGGAAAAACAAGCCTGGCAAAACTTTTGGCAAAGGAGTTCAATGCCCGATGTTTTTTGGAAAAAGCCGATGACAACCCTTTCCTCCAAAATTTTTATGAGGATCGTAAAAAATATGCCTTTCAAACCCAGATCTTCTTTTTGCTAAACCGTTTTCAACAGCAGAAGGAGATTGCTCAACTCGATTTGTTCAACCAAATCACACTTTGTGATTACCTCTTTGACAAAGACCGAATATTTGCCTCCATCAATTTAGACGACCACGAACTCGCTCTTTACGAACAGATTTTTCACCTCCTCAATGGACAGATATCTTCTCCAGACCTGGTGATCTTCTTACAGGCCAAACCAGAGGTACTCCTCCATCGGATCAAATCGAGAAATGTTTCTTATGAGAAGGAGATTGATTTAGAGTATCTTAAGACATTGGTTGAAGCCTACAATTATTATTTTTTCCACTATGATCAAACTCCCCTGCTGGTTGTAGATACAAGCGAGATTGATTTCATAAACCGAAAAGAAGATCTCGACCAGTTGCTGCGGGAGATTAAACAGATGAAGAAAGGGACATGGTATTTCATTCCGATGCGGTCCAAATAATTTATCTTTGATCCTGAAAAAAATGGAAGTCATCAAAACGATCAAGGAGATGAAAGAACTTGCTTCCTACGCCAGACGGGCTGGAAAAACCCTTGCCTTCGTTCCGACGATGGGGTTTTTTCACGATGGCCATCTCAGCCTCATGAGGGAAGGCCGAAGACGGGGTGACCTTCTGATCGTCAGTCTCTTCGTCAATCCTACGCAATTTGGGCCCAATGAGGATTTCAAAAATTACCCGAGAGATTTTGAAAGGGACAGAAAGATGGCAGAAGAAGTGGGGGTAGACATCCTTTTCGCTCCAGAGGCCATAGAGATGTATCCCCCCAATCATCAGACCATTGTTCGTGTGGAGAAGGTGACCCAGAACCTCTGTGGAAAGTCAAGACCGACTCACTTTCAAGGGGTCACCACGGTGGTTATGATGCTCTTCGAAATCGTGATGCCCCATGTGGCTATTTTCGGAGAGAAAGATTATCAACAATTGGTCACAATTCAACGGATGGTCAGGGATTTCCATATGAGTGTGGAGGTGCTGGGAATGCCAACCGTTCGGGAGGAGGACGGTTTAGCCATGAGTTCTCGAAACACATACCTCCTTCCCGAGGAGAGGAAGGCCGCACTGTCTCTGTATCGATCCCTACAAGAAGCAAAAGGACTCCTTCAAAAGGGAGAACGAAAGGCGGATCGAATCCTCCATGAGGTGAAAGGGATCCTTCGGTCTGAACCCTTAGTCAGGATTGATTATGTTCAAATCTGTGATGCTTATACTTTACAAGATGTGGACATTATCGACGGGGATGTGATCGTTGCCTTAGCCGTTTATTTGGGTAAGACAAGATTGATTGACAACCTTGTCTTTCGAGTTACCTAAAAAATCCCTCACAGGGAAGAAGAGCCAACCGAGCAAAACGAATTTGGATCAATAAGATCCCCCAAAGAGTCTAAGGCCTTCAATAAAAATCAGCCTTCAGAAAGGGTTTTATACACCCTCTGGGTGTGTTTCCTTCGCCGGTTCCTTCTCTGGCTTTTTCTTTTCACTTTCTTTTAAGTTAACACCAGGCGGTCCCAAAAGTCCTTTGGCCCGAAGCTTTTTCCTTTCCTTTCTCCGTTTTCGTCTCCTCGCCAGTTCCCGATCCCTCTCACGTCTTGGCATATTTCCCTCCTCTTTTTCAGTTTTGAGTTCGGAGTTCAGAGTTCGGAGTCAAAAACAAATTCTCCGAACTACGAACTCATTACTCCGAACTATTTAATGTTTGACAACGTGGCAAGCGACAGAGGTGGCTGATCTCTTCCATCACCTGTTGGGTCAGGGGGATAGCCTGGGATTCTTCCTCCGCAAACAGGGGATGACCAATTCTGACCTCCACCCGTCTCCTCCACCCTACTCTCTCTCCGTATCGAACACCCACTGGGACAAAGGGGATTTGTTGTCTCAATTCAGTTTGGAATCTCAAGATCATCCGAAGCAGTCGGCTTTTCCCCGGGCCCACTTCATCCCGAAAATAGGTCCCTTCCGGGAAGATCACAATTTTTTCACCCTCCCTTAATAATGAAATGAGATATTTGAAGGAGTCCAAGGTCCGAATGGATTGTTTCCGATCGACAGGGATCCCTCCTAAGAGGGCAAGATAAATTCCGATCAAGGGATATTCGAATAGCTCTTTCTTAGCCACAAAATAAAGTAATGGCTTGAAGACAATGCTGACGATAGGAATATCGGTCCAGTACTGATGTTTCGGGAGAATGATCACAGGTCCATGATCAGGAAGAACCTCCTTCTTTTCGATCTCAATCTGATAAAAAAGGGAGAAAACCCATTGGGTAATCCGTTTGGTCACAGCGTAGACAAAAGGATTTCTTTTCATCACCATTCCACGTTATTCACCCTCCCCTCTATCCCCTCCCATCAGAGACTGTGTCACAATAGAAAGTGGGCAGAAAATAAAAGCCCATCCTTTGGGGGTTTAGAAATCGGCCAAGGGATAGAGAGGAGGCTAAGGGAGCTTTAGAGCGGGACCTTTTACCGAATGAATTCATACTCTTGTTTACCATACAAACATCATTCTTAACCACCTGGACTGTTACCCATAACTTTCAAAGAACCGCAATTCTAAAGCTTCCGAAGCTGGCTCTCTGTCCCTCACCCGCCATTACGACACAGTCTCTCAAGGGAGGGGAAAAAAGAGAAACCCCTCTCCCCCCTGTGCCTGCCTGCCGATAGGCAGGGGAGAGTCGCCGACGCGCCATAGCCGCCATGGCAACGGCGCGGGTGGGGGTGAGGGAGGAGAATTGATATTAGTACGAATCTAAAAGGTCTTCTTTTGGAATCTCTGGAGACGCTTCAGCTTTCATCCATTCTTTCTTGGCCCGTTTGGCAGCCGCTATCCCTGCCTTTAAGGCATCCCGGTTTAATTTCTCCGTGCCTTTGGGCACCCGTGCCAGGACCGCTGACTCGATGGCCTTCGGAGAGACGATGGGTGTGAGTTGAGTGAGCGCCCCTAAGGCGATGATGTTGGCCACCACTTCCCTTTTGAACTTCTCTCGGGCAATTCGTGTGAAGGGGATCTGGAAGGCTCTCGGAGTAGGAATCTGAGTGACAAAGGTGGAATCGACAATAAGGAGACCCTCTGGCTTGAGGTCCGAGAAAAACTCATCACAGGATTTCTGGTTCATCGCCAGGAGGAGATCGAGTTTCATGGCCTTGGGATAGTCAATCTCTTCATCGCTGACGATCACCTCGGATTTGCTCGAACCTCCTCTGGCTTCCGGACCGTAACTCTGGGTCTGGGCAACATATTTCCCATCATAAATGCCAATGGCCTCGGCCAAAATAATCCCCATCAGGATCAATCCCTGCCCTCCTGAACCACTCAGACGTATCTCATATCGAGAACCCATCTGAACTCCTTCAGACGATGAACCGTGAACGATGGACCATGAACTTATCTTTATTGTTTATCGTTCATCGTTTATTGTTCATCGTTTATTGTTCATCGTTCTTTCATCTCTCCGTGGCTACTTTGGCTCGTTCTCGAATCTTCTCGTATTCATCCTGGTAAACCGGAAGTTTTTTATCCACCAGCACCCCGATCAAGATCTTATCCTGCAGCTCCTCCGGCTTCATCTTAAGGGCTTTCTCCACGGGCATGGTATGATCTCTCTGCCACTCCATCATCTCCACAGCCGTTCCCAAACGGTTTTGCCTCCCGTACTGAGTATGGCAGTGGGCAATCACCTCCACCACCGAAAAACCCTGTTTTAAAAATGCCTTCTCCATCAGACTATCTAAGAGTTTGGCATGATAGACCGTCCCCCTTCCGACGAAGACCGCTCCTGCCGTGACGGCCAATTCTGAAATCTTGAAGGCCTGTTCGATATTCGAATAAATTGTGGTCGTGGATCGCATCCCGTAAGGGGTGGTGGGGGAGTATTGTCCTCCGGTCATACCGTAAATGCTGTTGTTCAGGATGATGGCAGTGACATCGATATTCCTTCGAGCGGCATGGATGAAATGATTTCCTCCGATCGCAACGGCATCGCCGTCGCCCATGATCACGATCACCTTCAGACTGGGTTTGGCCAGTTTGATGCCTGTAGCAAAAGTGAGGGCCCGACCATGAGTGGTGTGAAGGGTATTAAAGTCTACATAGACGGGCAACCTTCCGGAACAACCGATCCCCGAGACCAGGACAATCTCATCCTTCTCATAACCGATCCGATCGATGGCCCGGATGAGGGCGCCCAGCATGATCCCGATCCCGCACCCCGGACACCAGACATGGGGAAACTTTTTATCATGCCGAAGATACTTATGGATCAACTTGGTAACCTCTGCCATCAGGATACCTCCCGGTAATAATCACTGCAAAATGGTCAGTGAAAATTTAGCAATGCAAATTGAAACCAAAAACTTTTTCTATTGAATTCTTTAACATTGTTAATTGATCATTGCCCATTGCTCATTTTGCAATGATCTCTATGATACGACTTCCTGGATTCGACTCAGTATCTCCTCGGGGGTAATGATTGTCCCATCGACTTTATTGAGGGTGAAGACCTTGGTGATACCTCGATTCACCCGCTTGACCTCCCGGGAGATCTGACCCATATTCATTTCTGGCACGATCAGGACCTTCGAGGTCTGGAGGACCTTCTCCACTGCAGACCTCATGAAGGGCCATATCGTGATCAGCTTGAGGAGTCCAACCTTGATCCCTTTCTCTCTCGCCTCCACCACTGCCCTCTTGGCAGAACGGGCTACACATCCATAAGCAACAATCGTTATCTCAGCATCCTCCGCCTGAAAATATTCGGCCATCTGAATCTCTGAAAAACGCTGACTGATCTTCCGATGAAGCCTGGCGATAAAAGGTCCGATCTCATCCGATCTCGAGGTCGGGAAGCCTCGAATATCGTGGGTCAGGCCTGTGACATGGTATCGATAGCCCTCTCCAAAATTGGCCATGGCCGGCACCCCTCTCGGTGTATCCTCGAAGGGAATATACCATTCGGGAGGCACCGTGGGTTTGACACGGTTGACAATCTCGATCTCCTCCTGTTCGTTCAGAACGATCTTTTCCCGCATATGGCCGATCACCTCGTCGATCAGAATGATGACGGGGGTCCGAAACTTCTCGGAGATGTTGAAGGCTTTGATCGTGATGTCATAACATTCACGAACGGTCGCGGCAGAGAGAACGATGATGGGATGATCGCCGTGGGTCCCCCAGCGGGCCTGCATCACATCGGCCTGGGCGGGAAAGGTGGGAAGCCCGGTGCTCGGACCTCCTCGCATCACGTTGACGATCACACAGGGAACTTCAGCAATGATAGCGAAACCCAAATTTTCCTGCATTAAAGAGAATCCCGGTCCACTGGTCGCCGTCATCGACTTCACCCCTGCCAGAGAGGCACCGATCACCGCCCCCAGACTTGCGATCTCATCCTCCATCTGGATGAAGGTTCCTTCGACCTGGGGAAGTTTCACCGATAGGACTTCGGAGATCTCTGTTGCGGGCGTGATGGGATAGCCTGCAAAGAAACGACAACCCGCCCGGAGGGCTCCCTCCACAATTGCCTCATTGCCCTGTAGCAACAATTCTTTCCGGTAAGATTTCTTCTTCGCCCTTTGGCTCGATTTCTTCACTTTTTCCCTCAACTTGCTTCTTTTCCTTGGTCTTTTTCTCTACTGTAATAGCAAAATCCGGACACCGGATCTCGCACCATCCGCAGTTGATACATTTCTCAATATCCTTCACATAAGGATAACCGGCTTCGTCTTTGGCCAGGACACCGGTCGGACAGAAAGCCACACAAATGCCGCAGGCCTTGCACCAGGCTTTATAGATATCGATCCTCGGTTCTTCCTTCTTTTTCCTCGCTTCCAATGCTTCTTCTCCTGACTCGAACAATTTTAATCTCTACCCGGTGTTAATTTAAAATAAAGTTTAAAGGTTTGTCAAAGATTTTCGATGATGGCAGAGGCAAATTCAGAACATTTTACTTTCTTAGCCCCTCTCATCTGGCGGGCAAGGTCATAGGTGACCGTTTTTTGTGAGATGGTCTTTTCCATGGCTTTTTTGATCTTCTCCCCCGCTTCACCCCACCCCAGGTAATCAAACATCATCGCTCCAGAAAGGATGAGAGACCCGGGATTGATCACATCCTGATCGGCATATTTGGGTGCGGTGCCATGGGTGGCTTCAAAGACGGCGGCAGAATCCCCAATATTCCCTCCGGGGGCCATGCCCAAACCTCCCACCTGGGCGGCCAG
>JBFMAE010000160.1:0-5995 GCA_040756085.1 Thermodesulfobacteriota bacterium
GATTTAAAATACGAAAGGCCATCCCCCAGGAGTGTGAAGCCTGGAGAGTATCCACCTTCCCCTCTTTCGACTCGACCTCAAAATGGGAGGATTGGTCGAGATAAATTTCATATCCATCCACAGGCTTCTTTCTGAGAATCGCCAGGGCTTGATCGATGACCTTGTCAACATCTTCCATATTTTAATGATCCATTAAATTCCAATCACCAAATCTCCTGCCTACCGCAGGCAGGTGTAAACGGGAATCCAGACTCCGTCCCTGCGAAGGCAGGGAACTATCAAGAATTGGATTCCTGTTTTCACAGGAAACCCTGGATTCCTGCTTTCCTGCCTACCGCAGGCAGGCACAGGAATGACTTATTGTATAATTTTGTGTTTAACCTTTTTTTCAAAGAACTAAATTGATACTTTAATTCTAATAATCAAATATTTATTGACCATTGAACATTGAATATTTTTACCATCTGATGAGGCTGCTACCCCAGGTGAGACCACCCCCAAATGCGGTGAGGATGATCAGATCCCCCTTCTGGATGGATCCATTTCGAACCGCCTCATCGAGGGCGATCGGAACGGTAGCAGAAGAGATATTCGCATATTTCTCAATGGTGAGATAGACCTTTTCAAATGGGATATCAAGCCGCTTGGCCATCTGTTGAAGGATGCGGAGATTGGCCTGATGGGGGATGATCCACTTCGCATCGGAGAGTCGAATACCGTTATACGAAGCCGCCTCCTCCGCAGCCTCTGCAAATCGTTTCACCGCCACACGAACCGATTCATTGGCCTTGATCATCCTCAGTGTGTGAAGTTTCTTGTCGACGCTTTCGTAGGAGATGGGAGTGGTCTTCGATCCTCCGCCCGGAAGAAGGAGGTTTTCGCCATTCGCCCCATCTGTATGAATATGGATGGAGAGGATTTCACTGATCTCTTTCCCTCTATCCATGAGGGGTTGATTCCCTCCAGGATGATCAAATGCCTGAAGCACTGCTGCTCCGGCACCATCACCCCAGAGAATACAACTCTCCCGGTCCGTCCAATCAAGGGTCCGGCTCATAATTTCCACAGCCACGACCAGTGCGGTTTTAAATGTTCCAGCCTTGAGATACTGCTCGGCTACAGAAAGGCCGAAGACAAATCCACAGCAGGCTGCGGTCACATCAAAGGAGACCGCTCTCTCCGCACCTAATTTTGCCTCCAGCCAGTTGGCTCCGGCAGGACAGGCGGTGTCAGGGGTCATCGTGGTCATGATGATGAGCTCTAAATCGTCTGAGGAAATCCCTGCCATCTCCATGGCCTCCAGGGAGGCTTCTTTTGCAAGGTCTGAGGCATTGACATCCGGTGCTGCAATCCTTCGCTCCTTAATCCCGGTCCTTTTATAAATCCACTCATCATTGGTACTTAAGATCTTTTCCAGGTCAAAATTGGAAAGGATCCTTTCAGGAAGAAACGAACCGGTTCCCAATATCCCAATTCTCTTGTTACCCATCAGCAAACTCCTTCTCCATGATTTGAGATTATGTCTCCCCCTTTCGCCCCTTCTTCTAAATCGTCAATTATCAATGATCATTGGTCATTGCCCATTGGTCGTTTGAGGGTGTGGAGGAATTACGATGAGACCAACGTAAGTGAAAGGGAAGGTAGAAAAGTCTGAGATCCGAGATCTTCCCATTACTCTGATAAAAAAACAGACCCTTGAGAAAAGAGATCGTCTTCCACCCCTTCCCTCTTTTCACCCCAACCAGGTGGGCGACCTCCCAGGAATCCAAACCCTCTTTCTCCACTCTTCTATAAAACCCCCACAAGAGATTGGTTGACGTCCCTTTCTGGGGATCTTTCTCCCAGCGGAATATTCGAAAGAGTGGAAAGAGGTTTCTCTCAAATCCTTCATCTTTGAATGGAAAGAGGTAGAAAAAGGAGAATGTCTCCCGACCTGTTTCCTCTCTCTCATAATCGAAGAAGGGCCAGATACGGAGGGAATGTTCCTTCTTCACCCCTTGAATACTCTCATCTGTCCGGATGCGACTGAGAAGGAGGATTCGGATGGTCCGCTCCTGAATATCCCCCATCCGATCCTCTTCCAATTGATAAAGCGGGTAGAGGATAAAGGTTCTTCTCATCTCTCCTTCTTTCACTTTATTCCCGTAGAGAGGAAATATCTTTATTCCCTGAAGATTCTCTCCCTTCAATAATTGAAAAATCGGCCAGGGAAGGTCCAGTTGTTCAAAACCGGTAAGCCTATCTCTGGCATGGGAAAAGAATGGCCAGAGATAGGTCTTGCTATCAAAACGTTTGGACTCCTTTGAAACATAGAACGGAAAAATCATCCTCTCCTCTACAGGATCCTCTGTATCCATCCCTTTTCTCTGTCTGATAAAGATGGGCCACAGAAAGAATTCTGCCCGTGAGACCCCGATTTCCTCTCGCTGGCCATAAATGGGCCAAAAGCGATATCCTCTCTTCTTCTCCCCTTCGATGAAAGAGAAAAATGGCCAGAGGAGGTGGGTGGTCATCACCTCCTCTTTCTTTGATTGTGAGTATAAGGGCCAAAAATAGAAACGAATTTCCTCCTTTCCATATCGTTCTAAAAGCGTCCCGAAGAAAGGAAAGATTCCAAAATAGTCCTCTCCTTTCTCCGTCTCCCCGATAAAGAAAGGAAAAAACTGAAAGTCCCATTTCCTCTTTCCGTCGAACTCTTCCTCTCTGTAAAGAGATAAGGGAAATAAGTATCCCTTCTTTTCACCTTCTTTAACCTGATACTTTCCGAAGGGGTAAAGAAATTCGAACCTCCAAAGCGGTCCGGAAACATCCTCTGTGTTGTATAGGAGTGGCCGAATCCCCCATTGCGTTCGATGGGGGTCCCTCCTCCACAAAAAGAATGGACCCAATCCCTCGATCTCTCTCACTCCCTCGGTGGGGTCAGAGTTGTATTGAAAGAGTGGCCATAAGTTGAAAGAGATCGGCCTTTCTTGGGCGATGGAAGGGAAAGGAATCAAACATAGGAATACAGAAACAATAAATAGGAAGAATATCTTTCGGATCGCCATTGAACTCCAAAATGTATCTTGCTGGAATATCTCTAAAAAAGTAGGGGCGGCCCTCCCTGCCTGCCGGCCCCGGTCCCGACCGAGGGCGGGGCAGGCAGGTGCGGCCGCCTATTTTGGGAGCCCTCAGAGGGTCTCCCCTACGTTACTATCACTTGCCACTATCATATTCACTAAGTCATTAAAAGAAGAGTCCGATAATCGTCCCCAGGACTGTGATGGGTGTCTGTTCCTGAATGCCCTCAGAAGCTTTTTGAACTTTTTTCAGCGTCTTCTCCGTCTCCTTCATTAAGGTATCATCATTGACCAGCTTGCCAAGAGTACCCTCCCCCTTCTCCACCTTCTCCGCAATTCCCTTCACGCTCTGAACGGCCTCTTTGGCGGACTGCATGGTCTCTTTGATCGAGTGGACCGTCTCTTTGGCATCCTTATAAAGGGACTCATCCTGGATGAGCTTCCCAAGTGTTCCCTCTCCCTGCTCAATCCTTTCTGAAACATTCTTCAAAGATTCGACAGTCTTTTTTGCAGACTCTGCTGCACTCTTTACCGTCTCCACAGCCTCTTTGGCTGTCTCGACGGTCTTTTTTGCCTCCGTGTAGATGGTCTCGTCTGTGACCAGCTTCCCCAGCGTCCCCTCACCCTTTTTCACCTTATCTCCAATATCTTCTATCCGGGAAAAGGCATCCTTTGCCTTCTGAATCGTCTCCTTCGAATCGCTGGCAATGGTTGGCAACTGTCCAGAGAACTTTTCGAGGTTGTTGATCATCCCCTCCACCTTTTTAGTATCCACTGCTTTCAATACCTCTCCCAGAGGCTTGATAACGTCCTTGACATCATCCCGGATGCCACTCATATTGGAAAGGAATTGCTCGACATCGACCGGAGGGGCTCCCTGTTCCACTACACCATTCGGTTCCAGCTTCGGTGTCCCGGGTGTTCCAGGAATAATTTCAACATACTTCTCTCCCAGAAACCCTTCCGATTTCAAGTAAGCCTTTGCATCCTTATAAATGATGATATGTTTGGGGAGTTGGAAAGTGATCTTTGCCTTTCCCTGATCCAATACTACCTTTTCTACATTCCCCACATGCACTCCAGCAACCCTCACCGGTGCGTTCCGATGCAGACCAGCGGCGGAGTCAAAATAGATGGTGAGTAGATATCCCACCTCCCTTCCAATCCGAAATTTCTCGATCTTCAATGTCATCAAAGCCAAAAGGAGGATTCCGATTACGACAAAAATACCGACCCACATCTCCGAGCTCTTTTTTCTCATCTTCGACCACCTCCTCATTAAGAATGTGGAAAGTGGAAGGTAGAAAGCAGTCCCGCTCTCTTTCTTTTCACTCCCTTACCACCTTCAACCTTCTACTGACTACTTTCTATTTATAGCGTTTGAATGGGACCTTCCGACCTTCCCTCAATAAATTGTTGAACAACGGGGTTGGGGGAATTCATGATCTCCTTCGGAGTCCCGACTTCGATGATCTTGCCTTGGTAGAGCATTGCAATCCGGTCAGCAACCTTATAGGCGCTCTTCATATCGTGGGTGATCGCAATGGAGGTCACATTCAATTTCTCCTTCATCTGAATGATCAGTTCGTTGATGGCATCTGCCATGATGGGGTCAATCCCCGTCGTGGGCTCATCATAGAGAAGGATCTCCGGTTCCATCGCAATGGCCCTGGCCAAACTTACCCGTTTTTTCATCCCACCGCTCAACTCAGCGGGCATCAGCTCCTCGACATCTTTCAACCCGAGGAGTCTCAGCTTTTCAGTGGCGATCCTCCGGATCTCTTCTTCACTCAACCGGGAATGTTGCCGGAGCCCGAAGCCCACATTCTCCCAGACCTTCAATGAATCGAAAAGGGCTCCTCCCTGAAAGAGCATCCCGAACTTCTTCCGGACTTCGTTCATCCTACGCTCGTTCAAAGAAGTGATCTTCAGGCCATCCACATAGATCTCTCCCTCATCCGGTTGAATGAGTCCGATGATACATTTGATAAGGACCGTCTTGCCGGAACCACTTCCCCCAATGACCACCATGCTCTCTCCTTGCCGCACCTCTAACTCGACCCCGCGGAGAACCTGGTTTTCTAAAAAAGATTTATGAAGGTTGACCACACGGATCTTAATCGTTGATTCCATGTCCAACATCCGAATCTCTTTGACTTCGGCTATTCGGCCTAAATCAGTAGAAGAATATTGGAACAATGGATAAAGGGAAAGTTGGAATAGTGGAATAATGGGTACAAACGAAGACCAAGAGCTTCCAAAATCTAATGTTTTCCCAATATTCCAACCTTCCATCATTCCAATATTCCTTTTTGCTCCAATTCCAGCATTCCTTAAAAAAGGACCGCAGTGATAAAATAATTTGAGATCAGGATCGTGAGTGACGAGAGAACGACCGCCTTGGTCGTTGCCCTTCCAACTCCCTCTGCCCCACCCTGAGTGGAAAAACCCTGATAGCAACTGATCGTTGCCACAATCATTCCAAAAATAATGGCCTTTATGAGTCCACTATAAAGGTCATTCAATTCCAGAAAATCCCATGTCCTCCGGATATAAAGGGTCGGGTTGGTCCCCAGAATCTGGACACTCACCAGGTAGCCCCCCAGAATCCCGATGACATCAGCAAAAATGACCAGAATGGGAAGCATGATCGTGGCGGCTAAAAATCGTGGAACGATCAGGTATTTGATCGGGTTGGTCGCCAGGGTTGAAAGGGCGTCGATCTGCTCGGTGACTCGCATCGTCCCGAGTTCGGCGGCCATCGCTGAACCCACACGTCCAGAGACCATCAACCCCGTTAACACAGGCCCCAGTTCCCTTGTCACAGAGAGGGCGACCACGGTCCCCACCATCGTTTCGGCACCGAACCTCTTGAACTCTGTAAAACTCTGGAGGGCTAATACCATTCCGGTAAAAGCGGCTGTGATGACAACCAC
>JBFMAE010000161.1:0-2617 GCA_040756085.1 Thermodesulfobacteriota bacterium
AAGAGGACGTTATCCTCCAGTTCGGTCATGGTCTCCTGAATGTGCACCTCTGTGGCATGGCCCTCGAAGTCAAGAAAGAAGATATATTCCCAGGGCTTGTCTTTTACAGGACGGGATTCGATCTTCGTCAGATTAATCCCCTTCTCGGAGAAGGGTTTGAGAATTCGATGGAGAGAACCTGGGGCATGGGGGATCGAGAAAAGGATCGAAGTCTTATCCCTCCCCGTCTTCTCCATGAACTGCCGGCCGAGTACAAAAAACCGTGTGTAATTGTTAAGGTAATCTTCGATCTGTGACTCTATGATTTTCAGGCCATAGAGACGGGCAGCAAAAGAACTGGCAATGGCTGCTGCCTTAGGATCTTCGCTTGCCATCTGTGCGGCTTTGGCTGTGCTTATGGTTTCAGATAAAGAAATATTCGGAAAGTCTTTCCTCAGCCACCGTCGGCACTGATCCAGGGCTTGAGGATGAGAATAGATCTTCTCGATCTCTTGAGGGTTACCGCTTTTGGAGAGGAGGTCATGGGATACCCGGATCATGATCTCCCCACAGATCTTCACCTCGGACTCGATGAGCATATCTAACGTTCGATTCACAGACCCTTCTATAGAGTTTTCAATGGGAACCACCCCATAGTCCACTTCCCCTTTTTCGACCTCTTCAAAGACCTCCTGGATGCTTTCTCTTGGCCTGGCCAGGATCGTACTCCCAAACCGTTCGATACAGGCTGAGTGAGTATGGGTAGCGGGCGGACCGAGGTAGGCGACAGTAAGATCAGGCATTTCCTTTCTCATCCTAACTACCACCTCAACGCTTTCTGTCGGAGTAAATGATCAGTTAGAACAATAGAGACCATGGCCTCACAGACAAGAAGGATCCGGGGTATGGCCGAGACATCATGTCTTCCCTGGATTTCAAATGAAACAGGCCTCATAAGGTGATCTACGGTTCTCTGCTCCTGGTGAATTGAGGGAATGGGCTTCACGGCTACCCTGAGTAGAATATCCGCTCCATTCGATATCCCTCCCAAAATCCCTCCAGCATCATTCTTCTCGAATCCCTCTGGCCCAAGGGGATCATTACATTCGGATCCATGCATACGAGCTACTCCAAATCCAGCCCCCAACTCAACCCCTCTCACAGCCCCGATGCTCATCAAACCTTTGGCGAGATCCGCCTCCAACTTATCAAAGACTGGTTCTCCCAATCCTGTCGGACAACCTTTAACAAGAATTTCCAAGATTCCACCAAGGGTATCTCCTCGAAGTTTGACTTCCTCGATCCTCCTCTCCATGGCGAGGGCGGCTTCCCTATCCGGACATCGAAAAGGGTTTCTTTCAATCTCTTCAAAATCCTTCTTTTCGGCTCGAATCCCTCCGAGTTCCAGCGTATAAGCAAGGACTTTGATCTCCTCCTGTTCGAGGATCTTTTTGGCAACGGCTCCAGCAGCAACCCTTCCAACCGTTTCTCTTGCAGAAGCCCTTCCTCCCCCTCGATAGTCCCTGATGCCATATTTGGCCTGATAGGTGAAATCAGCGTGACCCGGACGGAAGATCCCCTTCAATTCTTCATAGGGTCGTGAATCAATGTCCTCATTCCAGATAAGAAGGGAAATGGGAGTCCCCGTCGTCTTTCCTTCAAAGACACCGGAGAGAATCTCCACTCGGTCTCTTTCTTTTCTGGAGCTTGTCCCCATACCTTGACCGGGCCGTCTTCTCTCCGTCTCTTTCTGAATATCTTCTTCTGAAAGTTCCATTCTGGGTGGGCATCCGTCGATGACCACGCCCAAGGCTTTTCCGTGAGACTCACCCCAAGTGGTGATTTTGAAGATCGTACCAAACGAATTCCCCCCCATTTTAAGCCCTCTTTATTCTCTCCTGAAGAATGGATAAGACACCCTCCACCGCTGCTTCCACATCCAAAACCGAAGTATCCAATTCGATCTCTGCAGCCCTCTCATAAAGAGGGGCCCGGTAGGCCATCACCTCCTCTAACTCTTCCAGAACTCCCTTTCCTGTTAGAGTCGGTCTCTTAAAAATGGTTCGAGGGTCTTCACCCATTCTTTTCAGAAGGACCTCTCGGTCTGCCTTAAGCCAGATGATTAGACCATTCTTCTTCAAAATCATTATGTTCTCAGGATCGAGTACAGCACCTCCACCCAAAGCGATGATTAAATTGTCTTGAGCGGAAATCTCTTTGATGATCTTCCTCTCCATCTTTCTGAAATGATCCCATCCATGGGATCTCACCATATCTCTGATTAAGACGCCATGGCACTCTTCGATGAGATCGTCCGTATCCACAAATCTCATCAACGTGCGATCAGAAAGTCTTTTCCCTACTGTGCTTTTGCCGGCGCACCGATATCCAATTAATACGATATTCATAAAACATTGAAGAAGGGTTCGAGGATTCGAGGGTTCACGGGTTCGAGTGTAATATCTGCCTTTACCCCTTGACCCTAGACTCCTTGACCCTAGACTCCTTGACCCCTAGTGTAGTGGCGCTAACAGTTCTTGACATTTGAAATCTTTTTCATAATGCTTTCAACCGAAGCTGTCCAAACAAATACTTTAGGGTTTTGATTATGAGCTTCAATGTATTGTTTAATCGCCAG
>JBFMAE010000162.1:0-3831 GCA_040756085.1 Thermodesulfobacteriota bacterium
AACAGGGTAATAGAGAAAAAAGGGGGCCTTGTCGCCATGAAGGTCATTTCTCCTGAAATTTCACACAAGTCCGATGTTGGGGGTGTCTTTCTCAATATCAATCGACTATCAGAGGCAGAGAAGGCCTATGAGAAGATAAGCAAATTGAATCAGGGAAGATTTTCCGGCATCCTCATTCAAAAGATGGTCTCGGAGGGAAAGGAGGTCATCTTGGGGGCGAACCGAGATCCTTCCTTTGGTCCTGTAGTGCTCTTTGGCCTGGGAGGGATCTATGTGGAGGCCTTCAAGGAGAGTTCCCTTCGGGTTGCTCCGATTAATAGGCTGGAAGCCAAAGAGATGATTATGGAACTGAAGGCCTCACAGATCCTTAGAGGAATACGAGGTGAAAAATCATTGGATATCGAGGCGCTGGTCGAAAATCTCCTCAGGCTTTCCCAGTTAATGATAGATTTCCCTGAAATCGAAGGAATCGATATCAATCCCGTGAAAGCGCTTGAGAAGGGGGCTATCGCAGTGGATGCCCGGATTCTGATAAAAGCAAATTGAGCAAACCATCTGCCTGCAGTAGGCATGGGGCATAGCGGATAGAATAAGGATAGGTAGGGCAAAAAAATGGGGTCACCCATTCAAATATATTTTGTGCCATCCCAGTCCTCGACAGCTAACGACCCAAGCTAAGCCACGCCGATCTGTGGGCGGTATCGACTGTGGCGATAGTAAGGCTATATGTCCTCCTTGATACCTGCCCCGTTAGGACAGACTGATCTGCATCGATGACAAAGGTAGAGAAAATATCCTTTCTTCGTTGTATATTGAGATTTCTCTCTGCACAGCTTCTGATTTACGGTCTGTCCATCCAGGGCACTGGCCGGGCAGATTTGTAGGCACGCACGACATTTCTCACCACATCCGACATAGCTTGCCACCGCATCCGGTTCCAACTCGACATTCAGCAACAGGGCACCCAATGTAATTCGATTGCCAAATTTCTTGTTCATGAGGAGCGTGTTTCTGCCCAGCACACCGAGTCCAGCCAAATAACCTGCATGGCGTAGCGATAGAATTCCTCTTCCTTCACGCCGTTTCACATCCCAAAACTCATATGGCTCACTCGGAATCGGAACCGCCAATACGCCCAAGTCCTGGAGTCGGATTGCAAGTTTGCACGTGATCCGAAAGACTTCGCGGAGCACCACGTCGCAGGCAAACGTGTAAGGAACAAGACTCTTGGAAGAAAATGGGGCATCGGGAAACCTCTTTGCCAACACAATGATTGATTTCGTTTCGGAGAGAATGTCCTGCGGCCTGAATCCCTCTGGTGCTTCCAGGAACCTTTCGACAGGTGCTATCCCGCAAAGGTCAGTCCCTAAGGCCGATGCTATTTCCTTAACCTGTTTCGAATTCATTGTTAACCTCCGGGCAGAAATTGGGGTCAGAGTTTGACATTGGATAAAATAGTAAAAATAAAGACCCATCCCCAATTACTAAGAGGAAGTCTGTTACGCCATGCTCTTTGCTCCATGTCCCATGCTTCTATATTCCCAAATTCTCTCCGACCAGAATGACGACCACATCGGTCCGGCTCGGTTTTTTGGCCAAGGTAACATAGATATTACAAATCCGGTCCGGTGAACTGCAATCGGCACACACTCCCGTTTCAACACAGGGGGTCTTCCGGTTGAGCCTCTTTGCATTCTGTGGAGCCGTCCACTCCTTAACCCTCTTCTCTGCGGCATCGAGATCTTTGACAATCTTGTTCACCCCACAGACGATGATTGTCTTTTTGGGTTCGATGAACATTGCACCCACTCGATTGCCTGTAGCATCCACATTGAACAATTTTCCATCCTCTGTCACTGCATTCGTACTTGAAAGAAACACATTCGATAACAAAGACTTTCGGTTCAATTCAATTCTTTCTTCGTTGCTCCTCGCCTGCTTAAAAGGCCAGATAAGATGGACCTTCCGATTCTCTAAGGCATCCAGTATTCCAATCTGGGCAAGGGTGACGGATCCCCCCCACTCCTATTGTGGCCCCATCCGGTATACGTTTCATCACCTCTTCAAATGCAGCCTTCGAATCTGAAACGAAGAGGGCTTCAAAATTATTCTTCTTCAATGCGTTGATCGTCCTTTCTACCTGTTTCTCGCGAAACCATCGTTCAAACTGTCCCATGCTCCGGTCTCCCCTCTCAAAAGAGTTTTTGACTAATTATGATAGGGAGGGTTGGAACCTGTCAACCAGAGGATCTCATTTTTTTCAGGCTTTCTGATTTCAAATAGAAATTTAATAAAATAATTGCTATATTAAATTTATTTCATAACGGAAGGAGACAAAGATGGGAATCGATCATCGCTTATTGGAAGGGGCTGGAAATGGACGGATGGACCGGATTGTGATGGGAAAACTAGCGATGAATATCGATTTATTGGAAGGGATCTCTGAACTGGTTGAAAAGGAGAGGGTCCGAACAGGAGTCATCCTTTCAGCCGTTGGTGCCTTGAAAAAGGCAACTTTCCGAAATCTCAAAGAACTGCCACCGGATCTCAAGGTGGAAAAGCACCACCGTCTCTACTTCGAGATAGAGCGACCTATGGAGATCGTCTCCCTGACCGGATGGATTGCAAAGCAAGGGAATGGCGAAACAGAAGTCCATGCCCATTTTTCTGCCTCCACCGTGATCGAGGATAGAATCGTCACGTTAGGAGGTCATCTCACTCCCGGAACGTTAACTTCAATAAAGGTGGTAATTGTCCTCGGTGTGATCGAGGATTCGGATGTCAGGGCAGGTCTGGACCCCCGGTTGAACCAAATCGACCTCACTTTTTAGAAGGTTTCGGGACAATCCGCTGATAGCCCGCAGGAGGAAGAAAAACCTCATCCTTCAAATCTTTTTGCTCTATTCGTTTAACTTCCATCCGATCGATTGGACCTAAACCATAGGTCATAGTATAGTCCTTGATTAATATGGGAAATCCATAAGGCTTCAGTTTCTCATAGATCTCCCGTCCTTCCTTCATCTCCAATCGAAACTCTTTTGAAAACCCCCGAGCCTCCTTCTCCATCACCTCCTCCATCTCTTTCAGATCCACATCCCGGGTGACCCAATTCTCCTCGATCAGTTCTCCATCCGCCAATATCTCGATCTTCTCTGTCCGAAAACCATTGATGGTGGCTGTCTCGCCGGCTCTTCTCACGATGATCTTCCTCTCCCTGGGTGTGGTGACAGGGGTCTCTTTTTTGAGCCGTTTCGCAATCTCCTTTTCCCAATGGGAGAATTTAACTTCGACATAACTCCTGGAAGAATGATCGACCATGATCATCCGATCGCCTTTAAAATCCATGATCGTCGTCAACCCTCCCTCAAGATGGTCTGTGCGAAACCGATGTCCTGAATAGTAAATGATGACCTTGGAGGCTATCCCCTCCCTCCCTTTCATCATCTGTTCAATGACTACGCCTGCCATAGATTTTTCACAGAGGAAGATTAGTAATAAAATTGTGACCATCCCGTGAACCACCGATGCTGTTCTTTTCATCGTACCCTCCCGCAAAGCAATTGAGATAAAATCCTCCACGCTATGCCTCTACAGTTTCGATTCCAATTCTTCTAACTTCTCATTGACCTCCTCCAACTGCCTCAACCACCGGGAATCCGCAACCTCTCTTCCCTTCGATCTTTCTCTTTTTAATTTTCGACGAAGCCTCTTGTAATTTCTGTACAGATATTTGAGAAAGACAACCAGTATCTACAGGGCAGCAATATCTCCTGCCTTTTATCTTCTAGTGTGGTGAGTCAGAAGTTCGTTTCCTTAAAAAGTCATTCCTGC
>JBFMAE010000163.1:0-2978 GCA_040756085.1 Thermodesulfobacteriota bacterium
GCCCGATTGCCCGGATGAGTGAGGCATTACATCAAAAGACTTCGAATCCTGCATTCCTGAAGGACTGAGCCATACGCCGGTTCATTCGGACCATGACCTTGGTGGGATATCGGATTTGAAAAAGGAATTGGGCATTGTTCCGGATATCGAGCCGTTTCATATCTTTCTTGGCGCGTTCTAAATATTTTGGGGTCTCCTGCTTATCCGCCTCCAGGGCTTCCACAAATATCCTCTCCAGGTATTTCTCCACATTCTGATCAATGGATCCATATTTCTCATCGAAGGCCCGACGGATATCGTCTTCTTCAGGTCGGCGATAATTCTCCCGGTGGACAATGATCTCTTTTTTCAGTTTGGGGATATGCTTGGGAATGGATTCTGGATAACCGATCGAAAGGACCATCATGGGAAGGACATATTCGGGTATCTGAAAAAAATTTCGGGTCTCATCGATCTCGTGCTGAATCGAACCGATATAAACCGAACCCAGGCCGAGGCTTTCGGCAAGGATGACCACATTCTGTGCGGCCACCATCAGATCGGCATAGGCGATGAGGAAGTGATTGAGTGCCTGCTCTCCTCTGAAATCGGTCTGACATATCTCCGCCCATCTCTTTATCCGATAGAAATCGAGACAAAAAATCATCGCTAAAGGAGCGTTCCTCACCCAGGGCTGCTCGCCAGCCAGCTCGGCCAATTTTCTTCTCCCTTCTATGGCTCGAACTAAAATAATGGAGAGGGGCTGGATGTTTCCCCCGGAAGGAGCATGGTTGGCCACATCGATCAATTGTTCAATCATTGGCTCTGGAATTTCCTGGTCCTTAAAAACCCGGACCGACCTTCGCTTCATCATCAGCTCGTATAGATTCATCCTTTTTTCCTTTTCAGAGCAAATTATTTTTAAATCCCTTCCTGCCTCCCCTGCCTACCGCAGGCAGGGGGGATTAGGATTTAATCTCCACCCTGGCCATCTTTTCGAAGAAGGTGGCCAATGCTGAATGGTCATCCTCCCCTCTTCCCTCTGTCATTAGAGAAAGGAAGATCTGCTGGACGAAACTGGAAAGTGGTAACGGGACGCCTAAATCCCTGGCTGTGGAAAGAGCATTGTTGAGATCTTTATGGTGGAGTCTAACCTTAAAGCCCGGTTTAAAATTTCTGTTGAAGATCATGGGAGCTTTTGACTCGAGGACCTGACTTCCCGCCAATCCTCCGCTGATCGCTTGATGGATTACCTGAGGATCGAGACCCGCTTTGACTCCGAGGGAAAACGCCTCTCCGACAGTAGCAATATTTACTGCGACAATGATCTGGTTGACCAGTTTCACATACCCACCGGCGCCAACCCCTCCAACATGGACAATGCATTTCCCCATCGCTTTAAAAATTTCTAAACAATCCTCAAAAATCTTTTTCTCCCCTCCCACCATGATGGCTAGGGTTCCCTGAATCGCACCGGTTTCACCTCCACTGACCGGGGCATCCAGCATCTCCACCCCTTTCCCTTTCAACTCCTTCGCAATCTCCTGGGTGACCAGAGGATTGATGGAGCTCATGTCAATGACCACAGAGCCTGGTTTTACTCCCTGAATCACGCCATCCCTTCCCAGGATGACTTCTCTGACTTCTGGGGAATCAGGAAGCATGGTGATGGTCATCTCTGACCGCTCGGCTACTTCTTTTGACGAATCCGCCAGGAGTGCTTTTTCTTCAATCAAATCTTCCACAGGCCCTCTGCGCCGGCTGAAGACCACAAGGGGGAATCCAGCTTTTAGGAGGTTTTTAGCCATGGGTTTCCCCATGATTCCCAGTCCGATAAATCCCACTGTTCTTTTCATCGTCTTTCTCCTTAATCTATTTTTTAAAATAATAATGATGATCTCGTAAAAAACTAACGAATTCCACTTTTTCGTCATTCCCGCGCCTGCCTGCGGTAGGCAGGGAAGCGGGAATCCAGGAAATTCAAATACTTCTGGACTCCTGCTTTCGCAGGAGTGACAGCCTTTCGGATTTTTTACGAGATCATCAAATAATCGCTTCTCCCCCTCCATTAATTAAAAGGGTGTGAGGAATTAGAAAGATATTCTCTATAAAAAGGAAATCTCGTTTTAATAATTCGATAAAAGGTAGGCCAAATTGTCTAAGACGGTAGTGAAAAAAACATTTTTCACAATGTATCCCTCAGGAACTGTAATCTGTGCTGGAGCAAAATTGAGAATCCCTCTCACCTCTGCCTCCACCAGCATGTTGGCTGCGCTCTGAGCCTCCGAAGGAGGTGTTGTGATGAGCCCAATTTCAATCTTTCTCTCCTTCACCACCTCTCTGATCCGGTTGATATGAAGGATCTCCATGGGTTTTCCCAACTTTTCTGAAACCCTCCCGATCACCTTCGGAGGGTCGATATCAAAGGCGGCCACGATCTTATAATTCTGCTTAAGAAAATCCTTGTAAGAAAGGAGTGAAGAACCCAAATTGCCGACACCGATCAGTGCCATTCTCCATTCTTTATTCAATCCCAATATCCGTTTAATATCGTGAAGCAGGTCTTTCACATAATAGCCCACACCTCGAATGCCAAACTCGCCAAAATAGGCCAGATCCTTCCTCACTTGAGCAGCGTTCACCATGCATCTGTTGGCCAGTTGGGCAGAGGAAACTACCTTCTCCCCTTTTTCATCCATCTCTTCTAAACATCTGGAATACCTTGACAATCTTCTGATGGTCGCCTCTGGTATTTTGGAGTATTTCAATGTTGTGACTCCTTTCACAAAAATTTAGAAAAAATTAATAAATTCTCATCCCTTTGTCAAGTCTTTAATAATTAAATATTGCACATAAAAATAAAAAAGCCCCACCTTAATTATAGTAGGGCTTACTTCCTAAGTCATTAATAATCTTAAAGAAATTTTTGTGTTTTACTTCTTTTTAGCCAATTGTTTTATTGCTTCATCCAGGCGATTATTGGCAAACTCTAAAAGCTC
>JBFMAE010000164.1:0-12221 GCA_040756085.1 Thermodesulfobacteriota bacterium
CTCCCAAATCGAAATATCTACATTTTCCTCCAGTCCACTCATCAACGGACTATGGGTTAGAAGATTGGAACTTCCTATCAGCGATGAATCCAGCGACGATTTTAAACTGGAGATCCTCATTCCAAATCAACTTAAAAAGGAACCTGATTTCGATATCCCCATTGTCATCAATGCGAAAGTCGAACAATTTATCCAATATTTTCAAACGACAGGTAAAAATACCTTTTCCAACTGGCTCGCCCGATCTGAAAAATACATCCCCTTCATGAAACATCTGCTGAAGGAGAATGGCCTTCCCGAAGACCTGGTCTATTTAGCCCTCATCGAAAGTGGTTTCAATCCCTATGCTTATTCAAGGAGCAAGGCCTCGGGCCCGTGGCAATTTATCTATCTAACAGGGAAAAAATACGGCTTGAAGACGAACTGGTGGGTCGATGAGAGAAGGGATCCTGAAAAGTCCACGATCGCTGCCGCCAAATATCTCAAAGACCTCTACGATATGTTTGAATGTTGGTATCTCGCCGCCGCCGGTTACAATGCGGGTGAAAACAAGATTGCCAATGCGATGAAACGTTATCGGACAGAAGACTTCTGGGAACTGTCCAAATACCGATACCTGAAAAAGGAGACCCGCCATTATGTCCCCCAGATGATTGCCGCAGCGCTCATTGCAAAGGATCCTGAAAAATATGGGTTTGTCAACATTGAATACCAGGAACCTCTCCGTTATGAGAAGGTGAGGGTACCTGAGGTGACAGACCTTCACCTCATCGCTAAAGCTTGTGAGATTTCAATTGAGGAACTGAAAGACCTCAATCCTGAACTGTTGAGATGGTGTACGCCTCCCGACAGTCCAGATTATGAGATCAAAATCCCTTTCGGGAAAAAAGAGCTTTTTCTTAAAAACTTTGAAACCCTTCAACCGTTGGGAAGGTCCAAATTCAAAACCTACATTGTTAAAAAAGGAGATACCCTTTCAAAAATCGCCATGTATTATAGGATCCCTTTGGACCCTGTATTCGAGATCAACCGGTTGAAAAAGACGAGCCGCCTTTCCATCGGGATGAACCTTCTCATTCCCATCCCGGCGAATCGGGAAGCTAAATCAACCCTGATGACCAAAGAGGTCTTAAATGAAAAGAACCGTCATCCTATCCCCGGGGAGATCACCTATACCATCAAAAAAGGGGATACCTTGTGGGACATTGCCAATGAAATGGGAGTCAACATCGGTTCACTCAGTCGCTGGAATAATCTTCATCCGGAAAAGAAACTCATTCCAGGAGATAAACTGAAAATCAGAATGATCGATACCCAGCCCCTTTCCAATGAGCCCCTCGGGGGAAGGAAGGAAAAAGAGATCATTTATGTCGTGAGGGCAGGAGATTCTCTTTGGAGCATTGCCAAGAAGTACAATATTACCGTTTCAGAAATCAAAGCCTGGAATCAACTGAACGGCGAAGATCGTATCCACCCTTCGGATCAGCTGAAATTGAAGGTGGGAGAAATCAAATCTTCAACTCTAAATTGATCATATCCCCCCGTGTAAATCCCATCGCATGAAAGAACTGGAGGAGGTCCCAGTCATCCCAACTGACCAGAGTGTAAATGGTTTTAACCCCGACAGCCCTCAACATTTTAAACAGTTCGTGGGCCAGAGCAGTTGCTAATCCTCTCTTCTGATATTCCGGGGCAATCCCGATCGTATCGATCCACCCGATCGTTTCTGGTACCCCAAATTCCCAACCGCTGATATCGCCGAGAATAAATCCGACGACCTTCCCTTCCACCTCGGCAACCAATGAAACGAAGGATGATTTGGTTTTCATCAGTTCTAACTTTCTCTCCCAATAATCCCTGCGCTCATCCCCCAGAACCTTCTGATCAATCTCAACAATTGCCTCCAGATCTTCCTTTTTTAGAGGCCGAATCTTCACATTTCCTAAGGGATTCATGCTTCTTTCTATTCCCCCTTTTTTAATCAATTAAACAAAGAAGCTAAATTTGTCAAGAAAAACTTGAACAGAAAAAACTTGAACCTGCCCGGGATCAACATCCATCTGTTGACCCCGGTGTTAAAACTATTTAACTTGACGAAAAGGAAGGTTTTTTGTATACAATATACATACTTAGACCTTTCTTGACAGGTAGATCATTTTGAGGTAATTCATTTAAATCATTATATAAAATATTCATAAATTTTTTAAGAAATGAGACGGTATGGATTAACTTTGTGAAAAATTTCTTGACAAAGGAAAAAGTCGGTGATATGAAATATTTTATCTTCGGTGGCCTAACAATAATATAAGGAGGGAGCATATGCTACCAGGAGTTAAGAAGTATCCACATATCTTTAGTCCGATCAAGATTGGCAAATTGGAGATTAAAAACCGGATAAAATATGCCTCCACAGAGACAAACTTCAACTATCGAGATGGTTTTGTTTCCGACAAAGAAGTTGGCTATATGGAGGCGCAAGCCAGAGGTGGAGCGGGTATCGTCACTTCCCAGGGGGCTTTTACAGAACCCACGGGCGAGGGAAAAGGCTATGTGGGAATGATGGCAATCTGGGATGACAAATACATTCCCGGTCTCAAAAAGATCGCCGATGTCATCAAAAAGTATGATGCCGTTCCTTGCCTACAATTGATGCACTGCGGTCGGGTGGGAGGCATTGAAATTCCCTATACAGTTGGCCCTTCCGATGTCCCCCAGAAACTGCCGATCTTCCGTCCTCCCAAAGAGATGACCAAAGAGGAGATTCATCAGTGTATCCAGGAGCACATCGATGGAGCGGTGAGGGCGGTCGAAGCCGGTTTTAAGATCGTCGAAGTCTCAGGAATCGTTGGTTATCTTCTCTCCAACTTCATCTCCGCCTACACCAACAAACGAACGGATGAATACGGTGGTGATATTCATGGACGATCCCGCTTCATGAAGGAGATTCTTGAAGGAATTCGGAAGGCTATTCCCTCTGAGGTGGCTATAGGAATTCGTCTATGCGGAGAAGAGTTACTTGATGACCGGGGTGGGAACACTCCCGAAGAAAGCCTGGAATCGATCAAGATCGCAGAGAAGGCCCGGATCGACTACCTGAGCGTGACGGCCGGATGGCAGGAATCTCCGGTTTCCGTCATCTCCCGCGATGTCCCGATGGGGAACTGGCTCTACATCGCGGAGCGGATGAAGAAGAATATTAAAGTTCCTGTCAGTATGGCCTACCGTCTCTTTGTACCCGAAATCCCAGAGAAGGCCATGGCAGATGGCAAACTCGATATCTGGGAGATGTGCCGACCGATGATCGCCGATCCTTTCCTTCCCAAGAAGATTATGGAAGACCGCCAGCAGGACATCATTCCCTGTATCGCCTGCAATGTCTGTCTGGCCCGACTCTTCAGGGATACGGAACTCTGCTGCACCGTCCGGCCTTCCCTCGGACATGAGACCGAGGTCGAATGGGGTTTCTATGGCTTCCAGAAATCGAAGACGAAGAAAAAGGTCATTGTCGTTGGATCAGGCATTTCAGGCCTTCAAGCTGCAGCCATCGCGGCGGAAAAAGGCCATGATGTCACGGTCTATGAAAAAAATGACCATGTGGGCGGTCAATTTGCTGCGGCAGCTCATGGCCCATGGGGAGACAATGAGTTTCAAAGGCTGGTCGACTATCTCAAAGCCCAATGCGACAAACATGGTGCGAAGATAGTCCTCAAAACTCCTGTGACGAAAGAACTCCTCGAGGAGGAAAAGGCCGATTCCGTGATCATCGCAACAGGTGCTGTCCCTGACAAATCGATTCCTGGCAGTGATAAGAAACATGTCGTTTCGCTGTTTGATGTCCTGGAAGGAAGGGCAAAACTGGGCCAGAATGTGGTGATCGTGGGTGGTTCTGGTGCAGCCATTGCTACGGCTCTCTATACAATTGACAAAGGAAAACACAACGTTTCCATTGTCGATAAGCCCAAGAAGTTTGGGACCGATGTCAATCCCTCCTATATCTGGAGATATATGAAGAAACTGAAGGAAGGGAATGTGGCTCAAGTTGTACAAAGCACGGTGAAAGAGATTCGAGATAAAGAGGTCGTTGTGGAAGGGCCGGATAAGAAGGAGACGATCATTCCAGCCGATTCCGTTGTCCTCGCCAACCTGATCCCCAATAAAGAATTGGGTTATGGCAAATATGCAAAGAATGTTTACATGATAGGGGACTGTGTTCAGGTCCGTAGGGGCACGGCAGCGATTCGCGATGGGTATAAGATGGGGATGAGGGTTGACTTCCTGCCCTATCAAACCTACCACCGGATCAAACATTAAATTGTGACCGTGCCTGCACGCCGGAGTGCCTGCCTGCGGCAAGCAGGCGTTTCGGCACGCAGGCGTGTCACGTGTCCGTGGTTCGTAATTTGAAAACTGAAATAATTCACGAAGCGCGAATCACAAATCACGAATAGAGAAGGAGAAGCCTATGGTACCTCATGTAGATGTTTTTAAATGCAATGGTTGTGGGAACTGTATTCGGGAATGTCCAGAACATATTATCGGTTTAGTCAACAATAAGGCAGCGATCTTAACCGATCTCTGTGTAGAATGTGGAATCTGTGCCTTTATGTGTCCCTTCGTAGCCATCGTGAATGAACTTCCCAATGGTGGCTATGAGACCGGAAATATCATACATCTTTCAAAGAGATAGTGGCTAAGGACCTACGAGTTTATGCAACCTCTTGAACATTTCTCGAGAAAGAAGTTCGATCAAAGAAGTTGAAAAAATATCCAGAAAGACTGGGAAAAAGACAGGAGGTGTCTGATGAAAGTAAATAAGATCGATCACATCTGTATTGCAGTGAAGGACCTTGAAGCCGCAAGAAAAATTTGGGAACCCATTCTGGGAAAGCCTAAACCCGACGACCCTTATGTCGATGAGCCTGAGAAGATCAGGGTAGCGAGGTACTGGTTGGGAGAAGTTGGATTTGAATTGATGGAATCCACAACCCCTGATGGCGATGTGGCCAAATTCATCGAAAAAAGGGGAGAGGGCGTCATGATTATCGGGTTGAATGTGGATAGTACGGAAGAAGCCATGAATGAATTGAAAGCGAAGGGCTACAAATTCATTGGCGGATTAAGGCCTTTCAGGGGTTGTAAATTCGCCTTTGTTCACCCTAAAGACGTCAATGGTGTACTTCTCGAGCTGATCGACTATCCATGGGATGAATTTAAGAAAAAATAATATAACCTGGAGGAATTACTAAGAATTTTAAGGCACACTGGGATTTCAGCGTGCCATTTTTTTATCTCACAGTCCCCTCTCTCAGGAACCAAATATTTCTTGACAACACAATCAATTATTGATATTTGGAAGCTTAAATTTTAAATAAAGTAGTCAGATGGTTAAACTCTAAAATCTATGGTGGGAGAAAAGGAGGTGATGATGAAATATTACCGAATTTAAGGGAATCTTTCAAAAATAGAAGGAGGAGATTATGAAGGAGATCAAAGTTTTTCTTAAAGAGGATGAGATTCCAAAGCAGTGGTACAATATCCAGGCAGATTTACCTACACCCCTCCAACCGCCCGTACATCCTGCGACAGGGCAACCGATTGGCCCTCAAGACCTTGCTCCTGTTTTCCCTATGAACCTCATTGAGCAGGAGGTAAGCACACAACGGTGGATCGATATCCCGGAAGGAGTGATGGAGAAACTTCTTCTCTGGAGACCTACCCCTCTTCATCGAGCCTATGCCCTGGAGAAAGCCCTGGGAACACCGGCAAGGATTTACTATAAAAATGAAGGGGTAAGCCCTCCTGGAAGCCATAAACCCAATACCGCTATTGCCCAGGCTTATTACAACAAAGTCTTTGGGATTAAACGAATGACGACAGAGACCGGTGCTGGCCAATGGGGAAGCGCACTCAGTTTTGCTTGCTGTCTCTTCGGTTTGGAGTGCAAGGTCTACATGGTGAGAATCAGTTATGATCAGAAACCTTATCGCCGGGTGATGATGAATACATGGGGAGCAAACTGTGTTCCAAGCCCGAGCAAGGACACGAATGCAGGAAGAAAGATTTTGGAGGAGAGCCCAGATTCTCCTGGAAGCCTTGGAATTGCAATCAGCGAAGCCATTGAAGATGCCGTCACATCCAAAGATACCCGATATTCTTTGGGAAGCGTTCTCAACCATGTGCTCATGCATCAAACAATCATTGGTCTTGAAGCCAAGAAACAATTAGAGAAATTTGGGGAGAAGAAGGTCGATGTGGTGACAGGTTGCGCCGGCGGAGGAAGCAACTTTGCTGGTCTTGCCTTCCCCTTTGTCCTGGACAAAATAAATGGCGCCAATATTACCATCGTTCCTGCAGAGCCAACTTCCTGTCCAACCATGACCAGGGCACCTTTTATCTATGATTTCGGTGATACTGCAGCCACCACACCTCTTTTACCTATGTATAGCCTTGGACATAATTTTATTCCACCGCCTATTCATGCTGGAGGGCTTCGTTATCATGGTATTGCTCCTCTCTTAAGTCAGTTGATTATCGAGGGTCTGATTGAACCCCGGGCCTACAATCAGTTGGAAGCTTATGCCGCTGCAGTTCAATGGGCGAGAACCGAAGGTGCTATCACAGCTCCAGAGACCAGTCACGCCATTTGTACGGTGATTGAGGAAGCAAAAAAGGCAAAAGAAGAAGGGAAGGAGAAAGTTATCCTTCTCAACTGGAGCGGACACGGCCTCATGGATCTGGGTGGATATGACTCCTATTTCAGTGGAAAACTGGTGGATTACCCATTGCCAGAAGAGGAGATGAAGAAATCCCTTAAGGGCATTGAAGGATTACCAAAACCGAAGATGATGAAGAAAGGCAAACCTGTTTAATTCGAATAGGATCCTACGGGCCCAAAAGGCCCGTAGGTTTTTTTAATTGAGCTTGTTAAAAATTCCTCAAAGTTCAACCAAAAGTCAACCCTTCGACGCCCCAGCATAAATGCTGGGGCTTGCTCAGGGTTGACCCTGAGCGGCACCTTACACCTCGCCCTGAAGGGCGGGGCTTGGCGCCGCCGAATGGGTCAATGATCGAAGAACATGATGAACTCATTCTCCGGTGTCCCATGTTGGGTGGAGAAGTTCCATTCCACTACTGTCGCACTATGAATGAAGACCTTCCCTGCCGGAGAATCATGGTCTGTTGGGAGTTTAGAATAGAGATATCAAAATTTTTAAGTGAATATTATACCATCGAACAAATCCAGCGCGCCTTGGCACCTTCCAGCAAGACGAGGGTTGAAACGATTCTCGAGCTTATCGAAAAAGCAAAAAATATAAAAAATGAGGGGGAGAAATGAGGGAATGCTGATCTCTGAAAGGCTGAGTAACATTAAACCTTCTGGGGTGAGGCGCATCTTTGACCTGGCACGCCAGATGAAAGATCCCATCAATCTCAGTATTGGAGAACCCGATTTTGATATCCCAGAACCTCTTAAAGAGGAGGGAATTGAATGGATCAGAAAGGGATTCAACAAATACACCCCTACCCAGGGCATCCCTGAATTGAGGGAGAAGATCGTCTCCCATTTGAAAAAGAAGGGGATTCATTTCGAGGAGGTGATGGTGACCGCCGGTGTCACAGGAGGGCTTCTCCTCGCCAGCCTCGCTCTCATCAATCCAGGCGATGAAGTCATCATCCCGGATCCTTATTTTGTGATGTATGAATACCAGGTCCTCTTGATGGGAGGAGTCCCTATCTTTGTAGATACCTATCCGGATTTCCGGCTGAGGGAGGAAGAAATCGTTAAAAAAATATCGAAAAAGACAAAGTTTATCATCATCAATAGCCCGAACAACCCGTCTGGAACGGTCTATCCGAAAGAAGACCTGGAGGGAGTAGTTAGGATTGCAAAAGAAAGGGATCTTCTCGTCCTCTCCGACGACATCTATGATAATTTTGTCTTCGATGCCCCTACCTGTCCTTGTATCGGGCAGCTCTATGAAAAGACATTAACCTTTGGCGGCTTTTCAAAGGGCTGGGCGATGACCGGATGGAGACTGGGTTATGCCGCCGGGCCTCGGGAGATACTACAGCAGATGATCACCCTTCAACAATATACATTTTCCAGCGTCAATTCCTTTGCTCAGAAGGCAGCCATCAAGGCCTTGGACTTCAATGTGGATGATTACATTCAACGATATAAAAAGAAGAGGGATATGATTTATGAAGGGTTGAAGGAGAAGTACCCTGTTCAAAAACCTTTAGGGGCTTTCTATATCTTTCCAGAGGTCCCGGGAGGAAATGGAGAGGCCTTTGTGGAGCGGGCCATTCAGCAGAACCTCTTCATCATCCCAGGAAGTGTCTTCTCGAAAAGGAATACCCATGTCAGGATCTCCTTTGCCGCACCAGAGGAAATGATCTTAAGGGGAATTGAGGTTCTAAATAGAATTGGTTAATATTGAAAAAGAATATGAAAAAGGGGAAAAATGGGGCAAGGGGAGAAACAGTCTCCCTTGCGCTCCTTGAAAACCAATGTGATATCATTGAGATACGGTCTGCCTGTGAAGGGAAAGACCTTATAAACCTCCTGTCTTCCTCAATAAAAAAATACCATCTCCCCACCCTCGCCGAAACCTCGCTCAACGAAAAGATCGCCTATGAGGTGGCACTGACTGCAAGTATTTCTTCGAAGAGGGCTTCGGTCATCTTAGATCGGAATGGATTAGCCTTTGCCATGGATTCCCTGATGAGTTCTGTCTATACAGGGGTTCTGGGCGGATTTCTCATCCTGGTCTTCGATGAGGCCGGGCCTCCCATCGGAGGAATCCAAGACAGCCGAACGATTGGGATGTTTGCGAAACTCCCTGTCTTCGATCCATCTTCCTGCGAAGAAGTGAGGGAGATGATCGGAGAGGGTTTCGTCCTCTCCGAAAAATTTCAAATTCCTGTGATGGTTCGACTCCATTCCCAACTCACTTATAAAAAGGAAAGGCCACAGCCCGTTCCTCTTCAGCCTTGGAAGAGAGAAGGTCTCTTTATTAAAAATTCACAGCGATGGGCAGCCACTCCTCGGTTTCGTTATCTCCTCCATCTGGAATTGAATAAAAAATTGAAAGAGATCACAGGCTTCTTCGAGAACCAGGGAGAATCCTCTTCCGTCCTACCGAAAAAGATATCTCAGCCAAACCTCGGAATCATCTCCTGCGGGGCTAATTATCCCCTGATTGGATCGGTCTTATCAGAGATGGGCCTCGGGGAGCAAATTCCGGTATTGAAGGTATCGACCCCCCACCCTCTTCCTAAAAAGAGAGTGGAAGGGTTTGTCTCCGATTTCAATCAAACCCTCATCTTTGAAAACGCTCTACCCACCATCGAGATCCAGTTGGACTATCGGAAAAAAGTCATGGGAAAGTTGAACGGAGCTATCCCCTTCAAGGGAGAGTTCACACGGAAAGATATTTCTTTTATCCTCTCTTCAGCAATGATGAGTTGCGGTCTCACGCCAGCAAAACCCGTTTCTCAAGGCAAAAAACCTAAGACCCCGGAAAAAATGAAACCTCTCCTTGGTCGAGAGATCTCTCCTTATCGCCCTCTCACCGATCGGTTAAGGCGGGCCTTTCCAAAGGCGATGGTGACAGGGGACCGAAATGCCTTTGGCCTCGCCCTGGGACTGGATCGATTTCATTCTGCTCTGGACACCAGCTCGAGTATCAATCTGGCCTCTGGATTATATCACGCTCTTCATCAGGATGGAGAAACCTCCCGTATCATTGCTATCACAGAGGGTGATGCATTCTTCCATTCGGGAATTTCTGCCCTGGTGAACGCTGTCTATAATATGGCAAAATTTATCCTCCTCATTCTGGGTGGGAAAGGGAAAAAAGAGGAAATCGAAAAAATTGTTTACGGATGTTGCATCCCGAATTGTGAAGTGATCTCTCACCGGAACACAGATCTCCTCCTCAAAAAGGTGAAACAGGCATTCGAAAGGATCGAAAAGAAGGAGGAGGGCATTGTTGTTTTCGTCTTGGATTGACTCTCCTCCTTATCTCTTCTCCCTATGGGGAGAGGATGAAGGTGAGAGGATATATCATGGTGAAACAGAAGATCATCATTGCAGGCGTTGGGGGACGGGGAGTACTCCTGGCATGCAGTCTCCTTTTGGAGTGTGCCTTTCGTAAACGCATCCCCATCCTCAGTGCGGATGATTACGGAATGAGTCAACGAGGGGGGTCCGTGGTCTCCCATATCAAGGTGGGTAACTTCCAAAGCCCTCTGATCGGAAAGGAAGAAGCAGATGTCCTACTTGCCTTTGAGAGGACGGAGGGGTATAAAAACCTTCCCTTCCTCAGGGAGGGAGGCCTGTTTATCATCAACTCTCCTCTCCCCTCTGTAGAATCGAAGGAATTAAAAACAGCCCTGGAGAGAAAACATATCCGGTATTACCTTGTGGATGCAGACCGAATGGCATTAGAAATGGGATATCCTCTCGGCGTCAACATGATTCTCCTGGGCTTTTTTTCTGCCTTCTCAGATATCCTGTTCACAAAAGAGGACCTTCAACAATGCATCTTGAAAAAGACCTCTAAAAAGAGGGGAGTCGATAACAACCTAAAGGCCTTCGAAAGAGGATATCAGGAAGCTTTATGCATCTTACCCAGCCGGAGTCCCTCAGAGGGATCCAGGCGGTCAATGGAGAGGAAATCGGGATGAACAAAGTAGTGATCGACCGAGAACGGTGTAAAGGATGTGGCCTCTGTATCTCCTTCTGTCCAAAGAAAATTTTAGTGCTCACGGAGATGGCTAATGCAGCGGGTTATTGTCCGGCCTCCTGTGTGGATGAGCCCAAATGTATTGCCTGCATCAACTGTGCTTCCATCTGTCCCGAGACGGCCTTTGAAATTTATAAGGAGGTGGCCTGAGGAGCCCAATGCATAACGCCTGTCTGCGCCTGTCTGACCGCGGTCAGGGTAGGCAGGTATAAGCGTAAAGAAGAAATTTGAAAGGAACTTCTCATGACTGAAGAGAAACAGTTAATGAAAGGAATTGAGGCCATTGGGGAGGCCGCCCTTCGTGCAGGCTGTAAACATTATTACGGTTTTCCAATTGCTCCCCAAACAGAACTCCAGGAATATATGGCCAAACATCTTCCTGAAAGAGGAGGGGTCTTCCTCCAGGCGGAAAATCCAGCGGCTGCCATCAGCATGGCTTATGGAGCTTCCGCCGGGGGCGCCCTTGTTCTCACTTCCTCCTCCGGCCCGGGGATCTCTCTCATGATGGAGGCCTGTTCTTATCTTACCGCTGCCGAACTTCCCTGTGTGCTGGTCAACATCTCACGGGGTGGCCCGGGCTTTGGAAATATCTACCCTGCGCAGTCCGACTATTGGCAGGCTACCAAAGGAGGCGGCCACGGAGATTATCACCTCATTGTTCTGGCACCGGGTTCTGTTCAGGAGATGGCTGATCTTACCCTCCTCGCTTTCGAACTTGCGTATCGATTCCGTAACCCTGTGATGATTCTTGCGGATGCAGCTCTGGCCCAGATGATGGATAAAGTCTATTTCAAACACGCGCCCTTAAAACCTTCCCCCAAAAAGGGATGGGCTGTGAAAGGAAATTCTGGAGGGGACCAGAAGGTGATCACCTCCATCTACCTGAACAGTGAAGAACTCGAACAACATAACCGCAATCTTCAAAAGAAATATGAACTAATCTCCCAGAGTCACACCCTCTATGACCTCTACCGGGTGGAAAAAGCCAATCACCTCATCGTGGCTTTTGGGATTGCTTCTCAGATCTGCCGAAAAGCCATCGACCAATTTCATGGGGAGGGGCATAGGGTTGGGTTGATCCGGCCGATCACCCTGTTTCCTTTTCCCACACAGGTGATCGAGGATCATGTAAAAAAAATTAAAGGGCTGTTCGTGGTCGAAATGAATTTGGGACAGATGTTCCAGGACGTCCTGTTGGCAGTACAAGGAAAGACAGCCGTCCAGTTCTTCGGAAGGACAGGAGGGGCCACTCCCACCGTGGATGAAGTAGTCAAAGCGGTGAAGGAATTTATTAGAAAGAAATAATAACGAAATCCAAAGAGCTTGCTTGCGGCAGGCAGGCTGTCGAGGTAGGAACGACCCTTACGGGTCGCCCCCCTCACAGATCCGAGCGTGCGGAATTACCGCACTCGGCTCTTGCCTTAGGTCCTAACGCACAGCCGTATGGCTGGATAGGGATGACAGATATGA
>JBFMAE010000165.1:0-11472 GCA_040756085.1 Thermodesulfobacteriota bacterium
CTATCATCAGCCAGCTGCTCCGCAAAATCACATTTCAATTGCAAAACTGTAGTATGAAATTTGTTGGATCGCTGATTGGGGTTCGGCCTCGCCGTTTTGGGGGTGGTCCCGGCCTCGTTCCCCCTAAGCCTAAAGAACCCATACCCATTCCAGAGGTTGAATATTGACAAAGGTTCTGTTCGCCATTAAAATAATGCCAGAAGAAGTAATTATTATCCTCATCGAGGCATGGGACAATGAAAGAAGCGGTACGTTATCTGGACAATGCGAAAGAGATTTTGGGCAAGTCCGCGATAGAAAATGACCAGTATCTGGATGATAAGTATGTAAAATCAGCCTGTGGTGTTGCGTATTTGGGAGTTTTGAAGGCCGTCGATGAGTTTCTTCTAAGAAAGGGAATAAGCAAAAAAGAGTTGCCCAAGAAAGTGGACGAGTATAGGAAGGCACTCCAAAAACACGTTTCCGTCCATGATGGAAAGCTCCTGAGGCAATTCGAAAATATTTATGACGAACTTCATATTGCCGGGTACTACAGAGGCATTTTGCATTCAGTACCTATTGTTAAGGCAGCCCTCAAATCGGCGGAAAACTTCGTAAAGAAGATTGGAGCCTGAAAGGAATATTTCCTCCATCTTGGCCCTCTTACAGGACATTCTTGCAGCAGGCCCTGTCTATTGTCCTTTCATCCCTTTTCTTTTTTTTGTTTTTCGGCGCCGCTGACCGACTTCCTCCAATCTCCTGTCTCTCATCAATATCTTTTGATATTCCTTGTACCCCTCCGGGTCGGCTTCCCTCCGTTTGACTGTATTGAACCGCCACAAGCATTGCGGTGAACAAAACCTTTTCTTCCGGCGAGAAACATTGATGAAGTACTTACCGCACAGTTTCTTTCGGATGGGCGACAGACACCTATTTAAGGCTGATCTTGGGAGCCCGTTTAAGAGGAGGTTTAGCTTGAATCGGACGAAGTCGTCCTGCTTCTTACCGGGTATAAAGTAAAAACTGAACTTATCCGGACTTGCATCCGAGCAAAATATGACAGTGTCAACCCACATCTTAACGTGGGGATACTTTTCAGAATGATCGTATGTTAGCCCCGGGACGTCCTGAAATCGATACCCCTCGGTCAGTCGCCGCAATTCCTCTCTCACGACATTCTGTAACTTGAGAATCAAAGACCAGTATTCTTCAGAGTCCCTTTGTGGAGGCGTGTTAAGAACCCATTTCATCTTCCTTGCGAAAAGTTCAGAGGGACGGAAAGCCTCCAAATGTTTGAGCGGAAACAGATGTTCTGTTGATTCAACGAGTAGCTTGGCTTTGTCCCCGGGCTTCAATTCATTGAGATCCCTGTTTGCAAATTCAACGAACCACCGTAGGGCTTCACGTTGTTGCTTCTCCATATCTGATCTCCTTTGATAGTTTTTGTTAGTACAAGGTAATTATTTCTTAATAATTGATTTAATAATCCTAATTATTTTTATATTTTGCAATTGATTTATTATAACCTATGAGCTATCATTTAGGCAATGGTCAATATTGAAATTACCTTTAGTGAATCAAGCCTGCTTCTGAAGGAACTGATACCGGCAACTTGTTCATTCAGTCGTTTACTGAAAGAGAAACTCAAAGACAACATATGGTCAACAAGAAAAATATGGAACCCCCTGGAACCATGACCAATACGCCGTTTCTGCGCATGTTCGCAGAAACGGCGTATTATGACCAAAAAGACCAAAAAATATACCCTTTTTTCATACCCACCTCTCATGCGCAGGTAGCCAGTTCCTGCCAGAAAACCAACTGGGGCATGGTGGGCAGTATCCGGTCTGCCAACCGTGTCATAGTAATTTTCGTAGGCCCCAAGTGTTCATATGGGCCGAAACCCATCTCAAAACCGTGAAGAGACCTGAAGTCGGGGTCTTCGGAGAGGCGCCTGCAGCCGAAAAGAGCAAGCGCCCAGCCTCCTGGTCCAAGGTTCCGGAAGACTCGGAAGGCTGGAACGATTCAATCCGGAAGGGGTTACAGCTTTATCCCCGATAAAAAGCCTGATTCACTTAACACGCGGTTACCCAGGGCCGGGGGGAATCGGCTCGTGAAAGAGATGCGGGGTTCAATCAAATGGCAGACAGCTCAGCTTGCCAGGGCGATCTTTGAGGCCGGGATCTCCAAGGAGGAAAGGACCAATCCTGAGTCGGAGAGGTACGGTAAGATTAGCTCCTATAAAACCATGGAAACCTACCGGGATGTCTGGAACGATCTTGGGAGGTTTGCAAAAGAGGAGCTCCGAGTCAAAGACTTCGAGGAAATAAAGAGCGAACATGTAGCAGCTTTTATGAAAGCAAAGATCGAGGAAGGGGCGAGCAAACAACACATGGAGAAGATCACGAGCGCCATGGGCGCACTGGAGAGGGCCCTGGAGCGGTTCACCGAGGACAAGCGCGGGGTCCCAAAGGAGTACAATTTCTCCCAGAGACTGGAAGTGCTCCACGAGGCTAAGGCCGAAAGAGCGTTGAAAGATGGGTATCACGATCGGGCGTACCTGGATCCGGGCCGGGTGATCGCGGCCATTAAGGAAGAGAATCATGAGCTCGCGGCTCGGGTTCAACTGGAAGGAGGAGCACGACTCGGGGGTGTGTCGTTAATCGAACCAGAACAGCTCCGGGGCCTGAGACCGTATCCATTCACAGGCAAAGAGGTCGGGGTCTTCTATACACAAGAAAAAGGTGGCAAAGGCGGAGAGGTGCAGGTAAGCCCTGAAACCTACGAGAGAATCCGGGAACACATCGAGGCGCACGGGAGCTTTTCGATCGATGAAAGAGAATACCAGCGGGATGTGCATGATGCAGCGATTTCGGCTGGAGAGGACCCGGAAGGCACCCATGGATTCCGCTGGAACTTTGCCCAGGAGCGACTGGAAGAATTGGTAGAAAAGGGGAGACTCGATTACGAACAGGCGCGGCAAGAGGTTAGCTGAGAAATGAAGCACGAGCGGGCATCGATCACCGATCACTATTTAGGGAGATAGATACATCGACCCAATCAACATCATTTCGGATCTCTCCCACACAAACTACCAGAAGCGCCGGCGACTCCTGCGCTGGTTCGCCAAGCAGGCGATCCTTATTCAGATCGAAATCCTTGATTCCACGGTGGAAAATTACCATCAACTCAAATCAGAGGTCCTGAACCTGAACCGGGCGCAGCTTCATTACCTATCCTTGATAAAGGTGCTGGCCAATATGACAGCTCTCGAAAAGGCGCACACTCGGAAGGCTTCGGGCCATGACCTCGAACCCCTGCGCAAGATCACCAGGATACAGGCGGAGCGGATCAGGGCGCTGAAGAAAAAGAAGGAAAGTCCGAAACGGAGGAAGCTTGTATCTCTGTGGGGACTTGTCAAACAGTTACACATGGAAGAACACCTGAGCTTCCGGGATATTGCGGCATTCCTTAAAAGGCACAAGAGCTTCAAGATAAACTACGCTTATATACAGCGCGTCTGGAAGGAGTTAGAGGGCTGATCCATGTTTGGAAGCGACCCCAAGATTGAGCGCATCCTCGACATCACGGAAAAGATCCTGTCCCTTGTGACAAAAAAAATGCAAGAGGACGTGCGCTGGCAGGACATGATGGATAAGGCTCTGGAAAAGATCTACCGCACCGTCCAAGACGTAGCTTATCAGATAGATCACGTGGATAAGGGCATGGAATCTGGGCTGCTGGTCAAATTCGAGGAGGCAAGGAAGGACATTGACGATCTTGCCGCCGCGATCGAGGACCGCACGAAGCTCGAGGCCGAGATCATCAAACTGAAAGAAATTCTCAACCGAAAGAATAGAAGGGCAGAAAAATGACCGAAACCCTACAGGAGTTTTTACAGAGGACAGACATTTTCTTCCCTGAGCGTCGGATAAAGGAGTTCCCAAGGGTTATTGATCTGGAAAAGGGGTTGAGCGTCTCTATCGTGCAGCGGCTTGAGATTGTGGGAAGCACGTCGTCCAGGACCGTGCGGCCGGGGCACATGAAGCCCCTTTTTGGAACCCTGTCATTCGAGGGTGTCCCTTTCATCCGGAACATAACGGATGCCATCAGGTTCCGGGAGATGATAGGAGGCTTTGCATCAAAGGTCTTTAGCACAAAGGAGCTCGTCCGTATTATCACTAACTCCAGTACTGTCACGGGCAGTTATTTCTCAGAGGAAGCCATTCCTTACCTCGATATCAGCGTGGAGGCCAGTGAAGAGCAACAGGCTTGGACCCTCCGTCTCGACAGATACGAGTGCAGGGTCATCTCCTCAATCCTCGGACGGATTCTCGGTGAGTGTGAGTTTCCTTGATTTTCGGTCTTCAGGTCCACCAGATTGATGCCATGGAGGAGAATGGGCGCTTTGAAATACCAGTCGAAACCACAGGTAAAGGCTAACGTCTGATATGGGCCGGGGCGAGATCGTCGCTCCAAGGGCCAAAGAAAGGGCCAAAAAAGAAATGAAAGAGATCAAATTCGCGAAAAAGGAGGAGATGATCGACCTGGTCGTTTAAAACAGCGGTTCAGTTCCAAAGAGTTATGGAAAAGGGTTTTATGAATATCCAGGAAGTCTCCTAATACCTGGGAATCAAAAAATCATCCCTCTACTCCAGAGTCGAGAAGAAAGAGATACCTCACTACAGGGTAGGCCGCCTCATCCGTTTCAAGAAATCTGAGATAGACCCCTGGATGGAAAAATTTAAATCCGACCCCCTGGATCTTCACGCAGAGGCAAGGAGAATCCTGAAAGGCGTGACGAAAGGCATAGATATTGACGCCATAGTCAATAAAAGTATTGCGGAGGTAAAAGGTTTAAATTATACTCCCAATCCAGGGAGATCAGACCGAATCAAGGGCCTCGGAAAGGAGGTCGAAGATGGGACTATTTAAGAGAGGCTCGGTCTGGTGGATGGACTTTGTTTACAAGGGAACACGGATAAGAAGATCCGTGGAGACGAAGGACAGGAAGTTGGCCCAAAGGATCTATGACAAAGTGAAAGGTGAGATCGCCGAGGGTAAATGGTTTGAACGGTTGCTAGGACAAGACAAGACATTCAAGGAGTTGATGGAAAAATACATGTTGGAACATTCACCAAAGAAATCTCCTAAGCAGCATATAAGGTATAAGAGCAGCTTAGGACACCTGTCACCTTATTTTGAGGGTTTCGCTCTGACCGAAATCACTCCCAAGATGATAAACGAGTATAAAGTTAAAAGGTATGGAGAGAAGGCCGCCCCAGGGACAATCAATCGAGAACTAAACTTGATGAGACATGCCTTTTCAATGGCCGTGAAGGAATGGTAGTGGGTCAAGGATAACCCTGTGAAAAGAGTTTCTATGGAGAAGGAACCTCCTGGCAGAGTGAGGTATTTGACGGATGAGGAATTTCAAAAGCTCCACAGTTCTTGTCCTGATTGGCTAAAACCCATCGTGATGGTGGCCAGGCATACAGGATTGAGACGGGAGAACATCCTATCATTAACCTGGAAGCAGGTTGATATTTGGAAGAGATTGATTGTGATTGAGCACACCAAGAATGGAGAAAGGCTGGGGGTACCCCTGAACGACACTCTCAAGGATTTATTTGTAGAGCTGTCTAAAGTGAGGCACATTCGATCACCATATGTGTTTTGTAGATCGGATGGAAATCGCTATGTGGAAATCAAGAGAGCTTTCAAGAATGCCCTGGAAAAATCAAGGATTGAGAATTTTAGGTTTCATGACTTGAGACACACCTTTGCCTCTGCCTTGGTTCAAAAAGGGGTTGATCTATATCAGGTTCAAAGGCTGCTGGGGCATAAGGATGGCAGGATGACACAGCGATACGCCCACTTGGCTCCAGAAAATCTAAGGGATGCCGTGTTAAAGCTGGATAAAGTGATGCCGGAAAAAAGTTATGTCACAAATCAGTCACAATCAGTCGATTAGATGAATGGAATGAAATGTTGGAAGCAAGAAACCTATTGTAATTTAAAGAGGAAAATGGAGCGGGCAACGGGGTTTGAACCCGCGACCCTCGGCTTGGGAAGCCGATGCTCTACCAACTGAGCTATGCCCGCACAATATTCTCTTCATCCAAAGTCCTTTAGTCAAATAGTGAATCTGATGACAACAATATAAAAAATTATTCTTAATTGGTCAAGGGGTTTCCAATCCTCTCAGCTCGGCGGGAAGATCCGTTAATACCTCTGCCCCATCAGGGGTGACCAGAACCATATCCTCGATTCTGACTCCTCCCCAGTTAGGAAGATAGATGGCCGGTTCGACGGTGAAGACCATTCCTTCCTGAATAAGTCCTTTGTTTTCATCATTTACAACAGGATCTTCATGGACGGCAAGGCCAATCCCATGGCCTAGCCCATGGCCGAAATAGTCTCCATAGCCCTGATTTTTAATGTGATCCCTTGCCATTCTGTCTATCTCACAGATGGGAATGGACGGTCGAATGGCCTCTATTGCCAAGTCGTAGGCCTCTTTGACGATCTGATAAACCTTTGCCTGTTCCGAAGTTGGTTTTCCACAGACGATGGTGCGTGTCTGGTCAGAGTGGTAACCCTGAAACCTTAAACCGAAATCGATGAGAATGAAGTCCCCATTATCGATTCTCTTTCCGCTCGCCCTTCCATGGGGTAGGGCGGATCTCTTCCCTGAGGCGATGATGATATCAAAACCCGTCGCTTCAGCTCCGTTTTTCTTCATGAAGAATTCCATTTCGAGGGCAACTTCCCTTTCAATCGATCCTTCCTTAAGCGTCTCCATAATATGGGAAAATGACTTTGTTGAGAGGTCGTTGGCCGCCCTGATGAGGGATAATTCCTGAGGGTCTTTGACCGCCCTTAAGTTTTTGATCTCATCCTCCAAAGAAATAAACTCTACCTCATCCCCCAATTTTTTTGTAAGGAATTGGTAGGATGAAAGGGTGAAAGAGGGACCTTCAACACCCACCTTCTTCAACTTCAGGTCTGAAAGGAGAGAGGCAATCCCATCCAGTTTTTTCTTGTAATGGACAATTCGGGATTGTTTGACTTCCTCTTCGGCCTGAGTCCAGTATCGGGAATCGGTTAGAAAGAAGGCTTCCTTTAGGGTCAGGAGAAAAGCACCGTCACTTCCTGTAAAACCGCAGAGGTAACGAATATTTTCAAGGCTGCTAAAGAGAATCCCGTCCAGTTGATTGAAATCGATGATTTTCCGAGCAGACTTTTGCCGTGTTTCATGAAAAGAATCTTTCACTATTTTCTTCTCCGTTCTCGAATATTGGCCAACCAGCCTTTCAGGATGCGGATTTTTTCATCGGTCGAACGAGCCGTTGGAGGAATCCAAGGAGAGGAGAGATTCAATTTTTCATCCAATTCCTTAAGTCTCTTTTGTATCTCTTTGTTGGAAGGATCTTTTTCAGAAAGGACTTTAAAAATTTCATAGGCCTCTTGAAGATGACCCTGCTGGATATATATCTCCGCCAATGTTTTTGTCTTGGTCTGATCCATTGGTTATCCACCGGTACCGGGTTATTTTAAAAATTAGAAAAAAATCCCTCGAAAGTCAAGATCCTGGAAAAGAAGGTGAGAAGTATTGACATGGCGTTTAATATAAAATAATATTAATGAGTTTTCATTTATAGGGGGATGCTTTATGGAGAAAAAATATCTATTTTCACCCGGACCGACGATGCTTCCGCCGGAGGTTCTTCTCAAGATGGCAGAACCGATTATGCATCACCGGGAGCCGGAATTTGAGAAAATCTTTGCTGAGATCAGGGAGGGATTGAAATATCTCTTCCGGACGAAGAATGAGGTATTGATCTTTACCTCTTCCGGAACCGGTGCCATGGAGGGAGCGGTCTCTAATCTCCTTTCTAAAGGAGATAAAGCCTTGGTGGTTCGGGGAGGGAAGTTTGGTGAGAGATGGGGTGAGATCTGCAAGGCCTATGGAATTGAGTTTGTTACCATCGATGTGGAATGGGGCAAGGCGGTTGACCCCACGAAGATTGAAGAGATCCTAAAATCCGATCCATCCATTCGAGCGGTTTATACACAGGCCAGCGAGACCTCGACGGGGGTGAGACATCCCGTCCGGGAGATCGCGGATATTGTGAAAAAATATGAACATACCGTCATCGTCGTCGATGCGATTACAGGAATCGGCGTATTTGATATCCCGATGGATGAATGGGGGCTCGATGTGGTGATCAGCGGTTCCCAGAAGGCCTTGATGCTCCCACCCGGGCTTGCCTTTGCAGCTTTAAGTGACAAGGCATGGAAGTTCGTGGAGAGATCGAATTTGCCCAAATACTATTTTGACTTTAAGAAGGAGTTAAAGTCTTCTCAGAAAAATCAGAGTTCCTACACCCCTGCCATCTCCTTATTCGTTGGTTTGAGGGAGGCACTCCGTCTGATTCGTAGCGAGGGTCTGGAGGCAGTGTTTCGCCGGCACGAAAGATTGGCGGCTGCCACCCGTGCAGCGGTAAAGGCTTTAGGCCTGGAGCTCTATGCCCCTGATTCACCCAGCAATGCTGTCACAGCGGTCAAGATCCCGGAAGGGATCGACGGGGAGAAATTGAAGGATCTGTTTTTTGAAAAGTTCGGGATCACCGTGGCAGAGGGCCAGGATCGTGCAAAAGGCAAGATCATTCGAATTGCACACCTTGGATATTATGAAAGACTGGATATGGTGGTGGTCATTTCTGCCCTGGAGATGCTTTTGAAGGAAATGGGTTATGCATTTGAACTGGGAATAGGGTTGAAGGCGGCTGAAGTGATATTGATGGACTAACAGAGGATAGAGGTAAGAGGAGCGTCCCACTACGTGAGACTTGAGGTGAGAGGCTAAGATTTTTTACCTCAAACCTTGAGTGAAGCGATCCTCAAACAAAGTGATCCTCAATCGGAGGTTGGATGGAGGAGATTAATAGAGTATTGATCAGTGACCCCTTATCGAATAAGGGCTTGGAGATATTGGAGAAGGCGAAGAATCTCCGCTATGATATTAAGACCGGCCTTTCTCCAGAGGAATTGAAGAAAATCATCCCTGAATATGATGCGATCATTATAAGAAGTGAGACAAAATTGAAGGGGGATATCATTGAAGCAGCACGACGTTTAAAAGTGATCGGGAGGGCAGGGATTGGTTTGGATAATGTAGATCTTCCGGCCGCCACAAAAAAGGGAATCGTGGTGATGAATACTCCCCAGGAGAATGCCATTGCGGCTGCTGAGCATACGGTCGCCATGATGCTTTCCATATCGAGAAAGGTTCCCCAGGCCACGGCTTCCCTGAAGGCCGGTAAGTGGGAAAAGAAGAAGTTTATGGGGACAGAACTCTATAATAAGACCCTTGGACTCATCGGCATTGGGGTCATCGGGACGATCGTTGCCGATCGGGCAAGGGGTCTGAAGATGAAGGTGATTGGTTACGATCCTTATCTTTCAAAAGAGGCAGCGGAGAAGAAAGGGGTTGACCTGGTGTCGTTTGAAGAATTGCTGGACCGGTCAGATTTCATCACCGTTCACACTCCTTTGACCGATGAAACCCGGAATCTCATTGAACAAGATGCGTTCAAGAAGATGAAAGATGGGGTGATTTTGATCAATTGTGCTCGAGGGGGAATTATTAACGAAAAAGACCTTTACGACGCTATTAAGGAGGGCAAGGTGGCTGGGGCTGCTTTGGATGTGTTTGAAAAAGAGCCCGCGATAGGGAATCCCCTCATCGAATTAGAGGAGGTGATTGGCACTCCCCATCTTGGAGCCTCCACAGGTGAAGCTCAAGAAAATGTGTCGATCGCCATTGCCCAACAGATTGTCGATTATTTGCTTTTAGGAGAGGCTCGTAACGCGGTCAATGTTCCGATGGTCAGCCCGGATATTCTTCCTTTTTTAAGACCCAACCTCCGGTTGGGAGAAAAACTGGGAAGCTTTTTGGGTCAGATTTCTAACTATGCCATTGAAGAGGTGCTGATCGAATACCACGGCGATTTAATCGAATATGGAACCAAACCTATTACGATTTCGGTGTTGAAGGGCCTCCTCACCCCTTTTGTGGGTGAGACAGTTAATTTCGTTAACGCTCCGGTCATGGCCCAAGAAAGGGGAATAAGGATCACAGAGTCCACCAGTGCCAAGGCCGAAGATTTTGCAAGTTTGATCGCCATTACCGTCCGATCAAAGATGGAACAGAATTATATTGCAGGAACCCTCTTTGGAATGAAGGAACTGAGAATCGTCAAGTTGAACGATTTTTTCATTGAAGCCATTCCGGAAGGGCATATTTTGTTGATCAACAATTATGACAGACCGGGGGTGATCGGAAATATTGGGACAGCTCTGGGGAGCCGAAATATCAATATTGCCACGATGCAGTTCGGTCGCGACCGAATGGGTGGCATTGCAATCTCGCTGCTCCATTTGGATGCACCCTTACCGGCGGGAGTGCTGGGAGAGATTTTGAGGCTGCCCAATATTATCTCGGTTCGCCAAATTCAACTTTAAGGTTTGGCCCTGCATCACGTTGGATGCAGGGCAGAGCCCTGAACCTCAAATGGTTCAGGGGTGAGGGTGAATATGGCCACGATTGTCATTGTTGGAGCCCAGTGGGGAGACGAAGGCAAAGGGAAAATTGTCGATTTGTTGACCCAGTATGCGGACACGGTGGTGCGATTTCAAGGGGGGAATAATGCTGGTCATACGATCGTTTTGAAGGGAGAAAAATTCATCTTCCATCTGATCCCTTCCGGGATCCTTTACGAGAACAAGAAATGTATTATCGGGAACGGAGTAGTATTGGATCCGGCGGTGTTGATTGAAGAGATTGCCGAAGTGAAGAAGAAAGGGTATTGCAAAGATGATTCGCAGTTAATGATCAGCGAGGAAACTCACCTCATCCTCCCCTATCATCGGAACATTGATATGGCGAGGGAACGAATCTTCAAGATCGGCACCACAGGCCGGGGAATAGGTCCTGCCTATGAGGACAAGGTGACCCGTTGCGGCATTCGAATGGTCGACCTTCTGGATGAACGGGTGTTTCGGAAGAAGTTAGAGGAGAACCTCATCCAAAAAAATATCTATCTGATCCAAGTGTTGAAGGAGAAAAGTTTTGAGTTTTCAGAAATTTTTAATGAATACCTTCAATATAAGAAGCAACTGGAAAAATATGTGAGGGATACTTCACTGGTCCTCTATGAAGATATCCAAAAGGGGAAACACATTCTCTTTGAGGGTGCCCAGGGAGCCTTATTAGATCTGGATCACGGCACCTACCCCTATGTGACGGCCTCCAATACAGTGGCGGGGAATGCCTGTGCAGGTTCGGGAATCGGTCCGACGATGATTCACTCAGTGATCGGTGTGGCAAAGGCTTATACCACCCGTGTAGGGGAAGGGCCCTTTCCCACCGAACTGGAAGACTCATTAGGGGAGAAGATTCGTGAAAGGGGAGGGGAGTACGGGGCG
>JBFMAE010000166.1:0-14650 GCA_040756085.1 Thermodesulfobacteriota bacterium
TCTGTAACCCAACTCTTTCGAAGGTCTTCGTCCCCGTCCCATCCCATAACCTTTCGGCACAATTTAAAAAATTACCCAGTCCATTATTTTGACAAAAGAAAATCAGCTCAAATAATCACCTGTTGAATTAATGTAATTCCAATTTTCCCCATACGATGACTACCAAAAGGACGATCAATTGAATCAACATAATGGAATGTTCGGCCATAAATGATCCCCACAAAATTAAAGAACCGTATTACTTTGGACGAAACCACGGTAATCTGGTTCCTTTGATTCGAGATCGGCAACCCAGCCATCCCAAAATCTGGAGCCCGTGCCTACACGTCGTAGTTCTTGCTCGTCCGGCAGGCGGGCGTTTCGGCACGCAGGCGTGGCTTTTCCCGCCTGTGCCATCTCTGGAACTGTGGGCCCGCCAATTTCCGACGGGCAGGCGTCCCACGATTACTCTTGGTTTGGCTTTATTGGTTTCTGTTTTTATTCAAAATTTAGCAATTAATATGCCATTTAATTTAAATTCTTGTAACCTATTGAAATCAAAAATATATTAAGATGTCTTGTCTTCGATTTAGGTAAATATTTTATTCCGAAAATTGTCTCTAAAGATATGCAATTTTTAAAAGTGGAAGAACTGAAGGGAAGGGTAAAGGAAGGGGCGAATAGCGATTAGTCTCTGGTTAACGTTTCCAAAATCCCTTTGAGATAACCGATGCTCCGGCTGGCGATGGTCTGGGGATCGGGATTGAAGTCGAAGACCTCTACGGAAATATAATGTTTATATCCATTATCGATCAATGCCTTCAGGATAGGTGCGAATCTGGTTTCTCCAAAACCAGGACCCCTACCATTGGCATCATTGACATGGATATGGTAGAGTGTCCTCGACTCCAGAGCACGGAGCAGGGCTTCGGTCACCGATTTTTCCTCTGCTGATGCGCTGCGGCAGTCGAACATCATTTTAAAATTAGGGTGTCTGATCTCTTTGACCATACGGAGGGCTTCCTTGACAGTGTTGATGAAGTTTGTATTGGTATGGATGAGGGGTTCAATGCAGTAGATCACATTCCTTTGCTGAGCCGCCTTAAGACAGACCTCAAACGTCTCCCGGGCATGCTTCCATGACTCCAGAAAATTCCACCCCTCTTGAACCGTCCTCTGGTGCGGGGAGCCATGGACAAGAACCTTCCCGCCGATGTCTGCACAAAAGTGGATGAGTGCTTCGATATACTCCTGGGTCCGGATACGGATAATCTCATCCGGATGGTTGATGTGGAGACCTTCGGGCTTTACCAGAAGCCAGTGAAGTCCCACAATTTCAACCCCGGCCTTTTCGGCAGCACGGCGGATGGCAGTGCGCCTCGCCGGTGATATTTCAGTTACGGAATCGGCCAGGGTAAAGGGTGCGATCTCAACCCCGGAATAGCCCAACTGGGCTGCATAGTCAAAAACTTCCTCAATTGGCCATCCTTCGAAAAGCTCGTTACAAATCGAAATCTTTATTGAACTCTTCCCAAACATGCAATATCTCCTTAACCGAATATGATTGATAATTATATTCCCGAAATCTTTGCCCTGTCAAATCCCCTCCCATATTTCTTGACTTTTCCTCTTCTTCCTCATAATAATTGAATTATCCTCCCTTTCTAAGGGGGAGTAAGGATTAAGAGCGGAAGATGATCAGGGAAGGGGTTGCCAGAATATTAAAAGAAATTTTGAAAGTTGAAGAGATACCTTTCAATGTGCCTCCCCCGATAGGATTGGGGGATTTCTCCAGCGCCATCTGCCTCTCTGTTGCAAAACAAAGAAGACAGTCTCCATTGAAGATTGCTCAGGAGATGGCTGAGCAGTTGAGATCGAATCTTCCTCCGTATATTGAGGAGATGACCGTTTCCGCTCCCGGGTACCTCAATTTCAAAGTGGATTGGCGAGGTTTGGCTCAGGACCTCATCCCTGAAATCCTTGAGAAGGGGGACTATTTCGGAAAGCCCCCTTCGACACCCCAAGAAAAGGTCTTCATTGAACACACGAGTGTCAATCCAAACAAGGCCATGCATATCGGTCACCTCCGGAATGCGGTTTTAGGAGATACCGTGGCCAGACTTCTCAAATGGCTCGGCTTTTCGACAGAGGTTTGCAATTATATTGACGATACCGGGCTTCAGGTGGTCGATGTGGTGACCGCCTTGCTTTATCTCGATCCCCCTTTCTTTAATGAAACCTTTTCCGATTTTAAAACCATCTGGGGAAAGATCCCGGAGGATCAACCCCTCGACTATTTCTGCTGGGATCTCTATGCCCGTTTCCAGAACGAGCTTGAAAAAAATCCATCATTACTGGAGAAAAGAAAAGATGTCCTTCACAAGATTGAAAGGGGTCAGCATCCCATCTCAGTTTTGGCTAAGGATCTGAGCGAGAAGATTGTTCAAGCCCATCTGGAGACGGTAGCACCACTCTCCATCTTTTATGATCTTCTCAACTGGGAATCGGATATCATCGGCCGGGGTTTCTGGGAAGCCACCTTCGAGCTTCTGAAGGAGAGAGGAGCCCTCCGATTTGAAGAGGAAGGCCCGAATGAAGGATGCTGGGTCGTTCCCTTTGGTGGCCTCGTGGAGACGGAGGAAGGGGTAAAAAGCTTGGACAAGATCCTGGTTCGGTCGAATGGGAGTGTCACCTATACAGGGAAAGATGTTGCCTATCAACTCTGGAAGTTCGGCCTTCTCAAAAAAGATTTCTTATTCAAGGTCTGGAATACTCAGGCTAATGGAAGGGTGCTCTGGACTACGGCACCGGATGGAAAACCCGGCGATCTTCATTTTGGCCACGCTGACAAGGTGATTAATGTGATCGATACCCGGCAGAGTTATCCCCAGCAGGTGGTCAGTGAATGTCTTCGACAGATGGGTTTTGAGAGACAAGCGGACCAATCCATCCATCTCTCGTATGAGGTAGTCAACCTCTCTTCACAGGCAGCACGGCTTCTGGGCATGGAGGAGGCCGATGAGAAGAAGTCTGTTGCCATGTCAGGCCGCTCCGGGATAGGGGTGAAGGCGAGGGATTTCATCCAGATCGTCAAGCAGAAGGTGATTGAGAAGGCAGACCATCTCCTGGAAGAGACGGTAGCCGCTGCCCTGGCCTCGGCAGCCATTCGGTATTACCTGCTGAAATTCACGCTGGAGAATCAGATCGTCTTCGATTTCGATGAGGCCCTGAAGACGACCGGGGATACAGGGGTCTATTTAGAATATGCCCATGCCCGGGCTTGCAGCATCCTGAGAAAAGCCGAAGAACGAAAGATCGAACCCTATTGGAAAAAAGAAGTCGTTCCTCTTCAATTGACCGGGACGGAAAGAAACCTTCTCGAAGCTTTATCGAGATTCTCTTCTGTGGTGACGAAGACCGGTAAAAACCTGAGGGTTTCTCAATTAACAGAATATGCCTTTGATCTGGCGACCTCATTTACCAACTTTTACGAACACCCGGATCCCGGGGCCGAAGTCCAAATTCCATTCATTCACCTCCAGGATCACGATCTCCAGGCCTTTCGGCTATCCCTGGTGAAAGCGTTTCAGAAGGTAATGGCCAATATGCTCAACCTGATGGGAATGCCAACGCTTGAGAAAATTTAAGGGTTCCAGGGGTCTAGGATTCAAGGGGCCAAGTGAAATTTCAAACACTGGAACCCTAGAACCCTCGAATCCTTGAACCCTTATTTAAGAAATGGAGGAGAAAGCCATGAATCTAAGAAAAAGAGCATTACCGAGAGGCTGGTATCCTTTTGATGGAAAGGATTGCAAGAGGGAGATCGAGTCTTATTTAGAAGGATGGACGCCTTCGCACTTCCCTTCCGGTGTAGGAAGGGGAGGGATCGTTCCCCATGCTGGCTGGTATTTTTCTGGAAGGCTTGCTGCAAGGGTCTTCTATTCATTGAAATCAAAAAGCAAGGCTGAAGTCGTTGTCCTTTACGGAGGCCACCTTTCCACTGAAGACCTCCCCCGGGTTGTGACAGAGGAGGCCTGTGAGACTCCATTCGGTGATATCGAGATTCATACAGGATTTGTGAAGAACCTGACGAAAAGAATGGATGTAAAAAAGGAGAGTCCCACCAGCGGGGACAATACTATCGAGATTCAACTGGCCATGGTGAAATACTTTTTCCCTGAAGCGAAACTTGTTGCTATCCGATCGCCCCTCTCTCTTACAGCAGATAAATTGGGCAGAGAGGTCGCCGGGATTGCCCAGGAAGAAGGAATTTCCATCCTTGCGATTGGATCAACCGATTTGACCCACTATGGCCCTAATTATGGATTTTTGAATAAAGGGATTGGGCCCGGTTCTGTGGAGTGGGTGAAGAAGGAGAATGATAAGGGGTTTATCGAACGGGCATTGAAAATGGATACAGAAGACCTCTTGAAACATGCCCTGGAGAACGATAGCGCCTGCAGTGCAGGAGCTGCAGCCTCAGCGATTGCCACCTGCAAGGCCCTGGGAGGGGAGAAAGGGATCCTCCTCGATTACTACACCAGCTACGACATTATGCCAGACGATAGTTTCGTAGGATACGCCGGAATCATTTATTAATCTGATTACGTGTTGGGTGAATCGTGTTGGTGATTCGTATTTCACCATTCACTAACACCAGTCACCAGCACCATGAGTGGTCATTTCCGGTGTCAGAATCCAACGGACTCCCCATCCTACCTCCTCTCTCTGCTCCAGACAGACGATGGCTCCATAGCGGAAGAATACCGGTCTCCCATTTTCATTTCCACAGAGGAGGAAAGAGGTCAGTTTCTCGAGGAATGGAAGATGGCCCACGAGCATGAGGTCTTCCCGCTCTTTTAAAATTCGTTCTGCCCAGGGCCGGACATTATCGTTCGGATTGAGACCCTGGACTGCCAGAACAGGTAGGTCAGGAATTTTTAAGGCGTCTGCAATGATTTCTGCAGTCTTTCTTGCTCGCAATTTTCCACTGTGATAGACTTTTGAAGGTCGGATGTTAAGACCTGTCGCTTTTTTTGAAACACCTCTGATCTCTCCTTCCCCCTTTGCTGTCAAGGAACGTTCTGGATCTTCGACCTCAGACTTAGCCTCTCCATGCTGGACGAGATAGAGTTTCATCTGGATACCTCCTTATTCAGAGTCGGATGATTATTTAAATTATGAAAAGGAATCTTATTTGTCAACCTGCCCCACCCTTGACAAGACAAAGCTTTCATTGATAATCTCTCTCTAATTCGACGATTAAAAGGCGCTGAGCGCTTAGCACAAAGGGAGGGAAGAGATATGGAGATCAAGAAAATTTGTGTATTGGGTGCAGGTTTGATGGGTTCTGGAATTGCTCAGGTTTCGGCTGAAGCGGGTTATGAAGTTTCCATGCGGGACATTGAGGATCGTTTCGTCCAAAGTGGGCTGAACATCATCAAAAAGAATTATGAGCGGGCGATCAGCAAGGGAAAATTGACAAAGGAACAGACTGATGCCTTCCTGTCGAAAATAAAAGGAACCGTGGATGTGGTGGAAGCGGTGAAGAGCGCCCAGGTGGTTATCGAGGCTGTGATTGAGAACATGGATCTGAAAAAACAGGTTTATAAGGAACTGGATCAGCTCTGCGAGAAAGAAACGATTCTTGCCTCCAATACCTCGGGGCTGTCCATCACGGAGATCGCCTCCATGACCAAACGGCCTGAGAAGGTCATCGGCATGCATTTTTTCAATCCCGTGCCGGTCATGAAGCTTGTCGAGATCATTAAGGGACAGTCCACTTCTGAAGAGACGTTTAAAATCATTAAAGACCTGGCCGAGAAATTGGGGAAAACATCTATCACCGTGAACGAGGCGCCGGGATTCGCTGTGAATCGCATCCTGGTTCCCATGATCAACGAAGCCATTTTCGTCCTTCAGGAGGGAATCGCTTCTGCTGAGGACATTGATCAAGGGATGGTGCTCGGAGCCAATCATCCAATCGGCCCCCTGGCCTTAGCAGACCTGGTAGGACTCGACACCCTTCTGATGGTTCAGGAGAATCTATACAAAGAATTAGGGGATTCTAAATATCGGCCATGCCCGCTTCTGCGAAAGATGGTCCGGGCAGGACACCTGGGAAGAAAAACCGGCAAAGGGTTCTACGACTACTCTAAGTAATAAGAATTTTTAGAGCTTTCTTTCAAAGCCATTGACAATCATTGCCCAAACTGCTAAAAATGGCTCCGTTATCCATTTGAGAAAGGAGGTGGAGAAATGGTGAGGAGAGGAATGGAGAAACCTTATAAAAAATCTTTCATAGGAGGTGGGGAGATGAAAAAAAGAATATTCATTACTTTGGTATTCATAGTGAGTTTTTTGGTCATGATCTTACCATCGATGGTTTCTGCCGCAGCGAAACCCATTGTTCTGGGACTGCCGACTTCCTTTTTCCAGCCCCTGTGCAAATCGGGCAAGCTGGCTGTGGAGATGGCTATTGATGAGATCAACGCACAGGGAGGAATCTTTGTTAAAGAGGAAGGGGTAAAACGCCCCTTAAAGCTTGTGACGGCTGACACGCGTTGCGGTGAGCCCGGGACACCCGTTCATTCCGCCCTCATGGCGGTCGATAAAATGATCGCCGATGAGAAACCAGATGCCATTGTAGTGGCGCCCTTCCGCTCCGAGGCGATGGTGGCGACGATGGACCTCATCGCAAAATACAAGATGATCACCATCCAGACGATTGCTCAGACTCCTAAACTCATCGAAATATTTAAGGGTGATCCTGGAAAATACAAGTACTGGTTCCGGGCCACCACAAATTCCATCTATGTCGGTACGACTGCCGGAAAAACGATAGATTCCGTGAGGAAACAGTTTGGCCATGACAAGTTATTTTTGATCCCCCAAGATACCCTGTGGGCGAGGGCAGCAGCCGATGCCACAAAAGCGAAGCTGGAAGGATTTGGCTGGAAAACAGTGGGTTATGAGCCGGTGGCCGTAGGTACCAATGACTTCTCTCCTGTCCTGAGTAAGGCGAGAACTTCCGGGGCTCAGATGCTCTATGTGGCTGGCGATATGCCCACCCTTCCGGTCTGTTTCAAGCAGTGGAAATCGATGAAGATCCCTACCATGCTCTTTCTCGATTTTGCCGTGGTTACTTCTAGCAAGGCATGGGGGACCTACGGAGAGGACTTAGATTATGTATTAGTGATGCCATTTCCAGGGGGCACGGGAGCACCTGTAAAAGCTCTGCCCAAATCGATAGAGTTCCACAATCGCTGGAAAGAGAAGAAATATCCTCTGATGGACGATCCGCGGGTGGTCTCCTCTGCTTATGATGGGGTCTATATTTTGAAAGACGCCATTGAGCGGGCTGGATTTGTTCCCTCGAAGGACGCGGACAAATTCGCCAGCTTTGTTGAAGCCACCGACATAATGGGCGTTTCGGGAAGGATCAAGTTTGACAAGGCAAGCCATCAGCAAATATTTAACGGAGATCCGAAAGAGTCCTCCATCATCGTTGCTTATCAGTGGAGGGCAGGTAAGATGGTGCCGGTCTATCCAGAGGCTATTGCCGAAGCAAAGATCGAAATGGCTCCGTGGATGAAATAGGAAATTCTTAGGATTCGAGGGATCCAGGGGTCAAGGGTTCAAGGGAATTGTAAAAAGTTACAAAAATTATAAACTTGTCAGAAATCTTCTCATGGGCACTTGAACCCCTTGAATCCTCGAATCCTTGAACTCTATTCTCAACGAATGGGTAGGTCCGAATTTTGGTAAAATAATCTTATGGAAATCCTTATATATGGGATCACCAATAGTGTCACGTTGGCGCTGATCGCTATCGGGTTCAGTCTCACTTTCGGCATCAGCGGTTTGGCCAATTTCGCCCATGGGGCATTCTACCTTCTCGGTGGCATCTTGACCTGGATCTTTATCAATCAGTTGGGAATACCCTTTTTCTTTTCCGCCCTAATTTCCATCGTCCTGGTTGGCCTCCTCGGTTTTGTTCTGTATTGGGGGTTGATGCTCCGTTTGCGAGGCCTGGCTATTAATGAGGTGATCGCCACCCTGGCAGCCGCCATCGTCATCATTGAGGTCCTGCGCTGGTTGGGTTTCTCAGGATTCACTTATGTCCTTCCCGAGTTTATCAAGGGGAGTGTTCAGATCGGAAAGGTCTGGTTGGACTATCAACGCATCTTTCTTGTTGCCATTGGTGTGGTGTTAATCCTACTCCTCTATTTCTTTACCCATCGCACCAAAATTGGTTTATCCTTCAGGGCCATTGCCCAAAATGAACGGACGGCTATTTCTCTCGGGATCGACTCCGATTGGACCGCGGCCCTCAGTCTGGCCTTTGGATCAGCTCTTGCCGTCGTGGCAGGGCTCACCATTTTGCCTTTAGGTTCCATTGATACGGAGATGGGATATGACATCCTGATTTATGCTCTGGCCGTAGGCATTGTGGGTGGATTGGAAAGCGTTCCTGGAATCGTCATCGCGAGCTTTATCCTGGGTTTCGGTCAGATTGCCGTCGCCACTTTCTTCAAGGCCCAGTGGTTGACCGTCGTCACCTTAGGTGCCATCGTCATCATTCTGGCGATCAAGCCCTCAGGCATACTCGGCAAATATAAGGAACTGGAAGAGAGGGTTTGAAATGCCTGAAACAGTCCGATATCGAAGGGAAAGAATCGATCGTGGGATAAAAGCGAGAAGCGACACCCTCTACTTCCTTTCTACTTATCGGGATATCCTCTATCTTCTGTTGCCCCGGTTCTTGCCCATTGTGGCACTTTTCTTCCTGCCACTGGTGGTGAGCGGAGGATATTGGGAAAAAGTGATATTTTATGCCTGTATCTTTGCCCTTCTCGCCCTGAGCTGGGATTTTCTGGCTTCCGTAGGCCTGGTCTCCCTGGGGCAGGCCCTCTTCTTCGGGGTCGGGGCCTATATTGCAGGGAGTTTAAATTTCTATTTCCGATTACCCATTGCCCTGACGATTCCCATTGCCACTATAGGGGGCGCCTTTATTTGCACCATTCTCCTCGTCACGGTCGTGAGATTAAGAGGGGTCTATTTCTCTATGGTGACGTTGATTCTCCCTCTGCTGATTGCCCATCTGATCGAAACGCTGGAGATTTTGGGCGGAACGCACGGATTGCTCTCCCTTGCTCCCTTTCCCAATAATTGGCTGGCGATGTATATAGCGATCCTCGCTGTGGTAGGGTGCCTTTTTGGGTTCCGGAGAATGATCAATGAAGATTTTGGACTGGTTTTGAGAGGGATAAAGGATGATGACCGGGTCGTGATGGCGGGGGGGATCAATATTTACTGGTATAAGGCGCAAGCCATCTTTATTGCCAGTGCCGTAGGAAGCTTTGCCGGAGCTCTTATGACCCATTATTATCAGTTTGTGGGCCGATCCGCATTTGCTCTCGATTATACGATCCTTCCTCTGGCCGGAGCGGTTTTAGGGGGACCGGGTAGCTTTGCGGGTGCAACCTTAGGGACATTTATCTTGGTTCCTCTCTCCGAAGCTCTTCGCGGCATCGGGGGGTTGAGAATGGCCTCCTATGGCTTCATTCTGATCATCGCCCTGGTCATTGTGCCGGAGGGAATCTTTCACTATATTGAAAGAAAATATCACCAGTCTGAAAGGGATGTGAGGATTTAGGATGGAGGATGAGGTCATCTTAAGAGTTGAGAAGTTGACCAAACGCTTTGGCGGCGTAATCGCTGTAGATAATATCAGCTTTGAGCTTCGTCGGGGTGAGTTTTTAGGTCTCATCGGACCGAATGGTTCGGGAAAGACCACGCTCATCAATTTAATCACCGGTTTTGTAAAGCCATCTTCAGGGAAAGTCATCTATAATGATCAGGACATCACCAGCAAGGCCCCCTATACCGTTGCCTGCCTTGGCATCGCCCGCAGTTTTCAAATGGTCAGGGCCTTTCATAAACTTCCAGCCTTTAAGAACCTCATCGTGCCACTCTATTCTCCAAGAGTGAAGAGGTTTGGAGGAGGGAAGTATGGAGAGAGGGATGATGTCGCCATCGATCTCTTGGATGACTTAGGGTTTGAACGCGATTCTTTTGTTCCTTATAAGGCCGCTGGAAGTCTTCCCCATGGGTACCTAAAACGGCTCGATCTGGCCCGGTGTATGGCCCTCCGTCCAGATTTACTTATCCTCGATGAGCTCTTCTCCGGGATGGCCATGTCTGAGGTGGCTGCGACCCTTCCGATAATTGAAAAGTTCAACAGGGAGGGTTTGACCATTATGATGGCTGAACACCGGCTCAAAGAACTTTTTCGGGTGGCAAACCGGGTCATCGTTTTGAATTTTGGGAGAAAGATCGCTGACAGTCCTCCTAAGGATGCGATGAATAAAGAGGAGGTTCAAAGGGCTTACCTCGGGAGCGAAGTAGAAGGTTAAGGGAAACGATGAACGATAAACAATGAATATGCGGGTATGGTGAGATGTTGGAAGTCAAAAATCTGATGGTCTTTTTTGAAAATGCCCTGGCCTTAAATGACCTCAGTCTGGAGGTCAATAGAGGAGAGATTGTAACGGCATTGGGCTCGAATAGTGCTGGGAAGACCACCTTGATGAATACCATTTCCGGTTTGATCATCGACATGAAGTTGAAGGAGGAGAGAAGGGGAGGGGAAAGAATCACTCTAATGGGTGAAGTCCGGTTTGAAGGAGAAGAGATCCTCTTCACCAAACCGAGCATCCGGATCAGGAAAGGGATTGCCTTAAGCCGCGAGAGACATCCCATCTTTCCCGACAGTGACATCGATGAGAACTTGAGGATAAGCACCTATCTGAGAAAGGACCATAAGATCAAAAACAGTTACGATTTTGTCTATGCCATCTTTCCACCTTTAACAGAGTTAAAAAAGAGAAAAGCAGGCTTCTGCAGTGGAGGAGAGCAACAGATGCTCTCCATTGGCATGGCCTTGATGACAAAGCCCAAGTTATTACTTCTGGATGAACCTCTGCTCGGACTCAGCCCGGCCATGCAGAACAGTCTGATTCAGGCAATCAAGCAGATTCGCAAGGAGGGCATTACCGTTTTAGTGGCGGAACAGTTTGCCAGACCTCTTTTGCCTATTGTGGACCGAGGTTATGTCATCGAGAATGGGATGCTCACCCTGCAGGGGACAGGCCAGGAGCTCAGGGAGAACCCAGAGGTAAGGTCTACCTTTATGGGGGTTTAATGGAGGCAAGGGATGACAGGGTTGCCTGCTGATACCACCTACCAGGCCTTTGAAGAAGTGGCCAGACGATCTCCAGATAAGCCTGCGTTGATCTTCCTTGGAGAGGAATATTCTTTTTCCGAGCTTCATGAGATGGTCCTCAGACTGGCTGCTTCCTTGTATGAATTGGGAGTGGAGAAAGATGAGAAAGTCATTTTATATCTTTATAACCTTCCCCAAACAATGATCGCTTGGCTTGCGTTACAACGCCTCGAAGCCATCCCTGTCATGGTTGCTCCTGTTTACACCTCTTATGACATTCGATACATGGCGAATGATGTGGGGGCAGAGATCATTTTCTGCATGGACACCAACCTGAGCTATGTCATCGATGTCCTCTCTGAGGCTCCCATCAGAAAGATCATCGTGACGAATATGGTTGACCTGCTGCCTCGATGGAAGAGTTTCCTCGGCAGAGGCTTTGGTAGGGTCCCCAGCGGTAAGATTCCTAAGGGAAAAGAATTTACATCCTTTCGAGAATTATTGAACAAAGGTTATTCTCCTTCGTTACATCCCTATCATGGAAAACCCGAAGATACGGCAGTGATGCTCTACACCGGTGGCACGACAGGATTTCCCAAAGGTGTGCCTCTGTCTGCTGGCATCTTTCTCTACAGAACGGATGAATGGGCGAAGGCGGCTGAGACGGTCGTTCCTTTGGGGAAGGGCATTACCTTATTGTCAGCTCCCCTCTATCATGTCATCGGTCAGATGGATGGGATGACCCCCTTGCTGATCACAGGAGAGACCTTGATCGTGCTGCCGAGAGTCGTACTCGATGCAATGTTCGACCATATTCAGCGCTATCAGGCGACCCGAATGTTTGCCGTACCCGCAATGTATCGGATGATTCTGGAACATGACCGAGTGGACTACTACGATTTGAGTTCCCTCAAATATTGCGGAACGGGTGGCGATGTCCTACCCACAGAGGTAGCGAAGAGGTGGCAGAATAGGTTTGGTATCCCCCTCTACCAGGGTTATGGTGCCACCGAGCTTTGCGCAGCCATCTCTCTCAGCTATGCGCGCGATGGAATTCCTCCAGAGGGTGCTGCGGGAAAAATTTCACCTGGCAGCAAGTTTAAGCTGGTGGACCCTGACACATTGGAACCCGTTCTCCCGGGTGAGCCGGGCGAATTATTGGCCACCTCTCCCTATGCGGTAAGGTCTTACTGGAATAAGCCCGAAGAGACAGAGAAATGTTTTTTAGATATCGAGGGAGAAGTCTGGTACAGGACAAAGGATATTGTGGAAATAGACGAAGATCACTGGCTCTACTTCAGAGACAGGTCAGTCGATTTGATCAAGCATAAGGGCTATCGGGTGGCTGCAGCTGAAGTCGAGAGGGTGCTTCAGGAACATTCTGCTGTCATCGCCGCCAGTGTCGTGGGAATACCAGATGAGAAGGTTGGAGAGCGAATCAAGGCCTTCGTTGTCCTCAAAGAGGATGTCAAAGGGATCAGCGGATTCGAGCTCACAAAATGGTGTAAGGAAAGGTTGGCTCCCTACAAGGTTCCTCAGTATATTGAGTTTCGGGATATGCTACCTAAATCGAAGGTTGGAAAATTCTTGCGGAGGGAGTTGAGGGAGGAAGAACGTAGAAAAGTATTCGAATGAATGGGGGGAGAAAAATGAGAGTACGTAGCTTTACTGTTTATGACGTGTACAAAAGGAACGGGACGCTATTTAAAAACCAGATTGCCATCCAGTCAGAAAATCAGAAGATCACCTATGGTGAACTCTTTGATCAGGCTAACCGAGTGGCTGGCTGGCTCAATGGGAAAGGGATCGGTAAGGGGGACCGCATTGCCATCTTAGCCAAAAACTTTCCCCAATTTTTCCCTCTGATGGGCGGAATTGCTGCTACAGGAGCCATCATGGTTCCCATCAATTTTCGTCTTTCAGCCGAAGAGATCGGCTACAATCTTACCAATACCGAACCGGTTATGATTTTTGTTGATCCTGATTTTGAAAAAACAATTTCCGATCTTCGACCGATTTGCCCTTCGCTGAGAGAACTTGTGACGTTTGGACCTCCCAGTGGTATTTATATTTCGTTCGATTCACTTCTGAAAAGTCAACCCGCCAAACCGGTCGAGCTAAGCGGCGACGATCCTTTTGTCATCATGCACACCGCTGCCGTTCAAGGAAAACCTCGAGGCGCAATCATCAGTCATCATAATCTCATCGCCTGTACCATTCAAAATATCGCCATTATGGGTCTCACCCGTGAAGACTCCTATCTGAATATTCTTCCTCTGTTTCACATCGCCGGGATGTTCGGAGCCCTGGTGATGATGCATGTAGGCGGGAGAAATGTCATGATTTCTAAATTTGATCCGAAAGTTGCGGGGAAGATGATTGATCAGGAGAAAATTACCTTCATCGGTGAATTTCCCCCCATCCTCCTCCAGTTGCTCGATGAGCAGGCAAAAGGAGAGTTCACCCTCTCCTCTTTGAAAAATATATTGGGTATCGATATGCAAGAAACTATAAAGAGATTTGAAAGCCTTGGTCATGGTCAGTTCTGGCTGGTCTATGGCCAAACAGAAACCATGGGCTTGACCAGCGTTTGTTCGAACCGTGAAAGACTAGGATGTGCAGGAAAACCCGGTCCTCTGGTGGATTTAAAGATTGTAGATGAATTTGACAAAGAGGTCGAAACGGGAAAGGTGGGTGAGATCTTGGTTCGCGGCCCATTGGTCTTTCAAGGGTACTGGAGAGAAGAGGAGTTAACCCAGCATACCTTTCGAGAAGGATGGCACCACACGGGTGACGCAGGCCGTATGGATGAAGAGGGTTATCTATGGTTTGCAGGGAGAAAGGCTGAAAAGGAGCTGATCAAACCCGGCGGTGAAAATGTCTATCCGGTGGAAGTGGAAAAAGTGATTCTTGAACATCCCCGCATTCAGGAGGTTTCGGTCATTGGAGTGCCTGATCCGAAGTTTGGAGAGGGGATCAAGGCGGTTTGTGTGCTGAAACCGAAAACCAAATTGACAGGGCAGGAACTGATCGATTTTGTAGGAGGTCGAATTGCTCGCTACAAAAAACCAGGCTATGTCCAGTTTATCGATTCCCTCCCAAAAAAGGAAGATGGTTCCATTGATCGGGCAAAAGTGAAGGAATTGTACGGTTCAGGTCCTAAAAACTAATACGAAATCGCCCCCTCGCTTTTCCCCTCTCCCCCTGCCTACCGGCCCCGTGCCAGACCGAGGGCGGGGCAGGCAGGCGCTGGGGAGAGGGAGCGGGTGAGGCCCCCACATAGCCTATTGAAACCTTCGAAAAAGGCCACCTGTGAAAGCCAGGTGAGAATCATTGATGAGTCTGGAGAGGATTATCTTTATCCTTCCAGGTTCTTTGCACCTGTCAGGCTTTCAATGCAAACAAAAAACAGAATCCTCGAAAAAGCAGCTTAACACTTATAAG
>JBFMAE010000167.1:0-2396 GCA_040756085.1 Thermodesulfobacteriota bacterium
GTCTCCTAAAAATTTTGTGGGAGCTGTGAGAAGATAGAATTGGACACCCTCCTCCTCTGCGTGATGAACCTCTTCGATACGGGCCGGCATTTCATCCCTCGATCGGCGGTAGATAATTCGAACGGTATCCGCTCCTAACCGGAGGGCCGTTCTCGCTGAATCCATGGCCACATTACCGGCTCCAAAGACCGCAACATTCTTTCCTCGGGCAATGGGCGTATCATACTTCGGGAAGAGATACGCCTTCATCAGATTAGATCGAGTCAGATATTCATTGGCGGAATAGATGCCGCAGTAGTTCTCTCCGGGGACATTTAAAAACTGGGGAAGACCTGCGCCCAAACCCAAAAAGACAGCATCGTATTCCTGAAGGAGTTCATCGACGGTCTCAATTCTTCCAATTACACAATCGCATTCTACTTTTACACCTAACCGTTCTAAATAGTTGACCTCTGCCTGGACAATATCCTTTGGAAGACGAAATTCCGGAATGCCGTAAATCAGAACTCCCCCGGTTTTATGAAGGGCTTCAAAAATGGTCACCTCATGTCCTTTAAGTATCAGATCTCCGGCTACCGTTAAACCGGCCGGTCCTGACCCGACCACAGCTACCTTTTTACCGGTAGAAGGAGCCTTCTCAGGGATGAAGACCTCCCCTTTCTCCCTCTCCCAATCTGCAGCAAACCGCTCCAATCGGCCGATAGCAACGGGTTGGTCCTTCTTCCCTACGATGCAAACCTTTTCACACTGGTCTTCCTGCGGACAGACGCGTCCGCAGATGGCAGGGAGGCTATTTCGTTCTTTCAGTTTTCGAGCCGCACCGATATAATCTCCATCACCAATAAATTTGATGAAGGCCGGGATGTCGATCTCCACCGGGCATCCCTCAATACATTTCGGTTTTTTACATTGAAGGCAACGGCTCGCCTCCAACTGGGCCAATTCGGGTGTATAGCCAAAGGGAACTTCATTGAAATTTTTCGCCCTGACTTTGGGATCCTGTTCTGGCATCTTCTGCCTTGGAACTTTTGGTTTCTCCTTTTTCTCTTTTTCTGCCATCTCCATCCCTCTTTTATCTTCCTGATACTTTAAATTGATCCATGGAAACCTTCTCTTCTGTGAGATAGGCTCTTTGTCGTTTGACCAGTTCATCGTAGTCTACTTCATGACCGTCGAATTCCGGGCCATCCACACAACAGAATTTTGTCTTCCCTCCCACCGTCACCCGGCATGCTCCGCACATCCCGGTTGCATCCACCATGATGGGATTCAAACTGACCATGGTTTTGACCCCGTATTCTTTCGTCATCTTGCATAAAAACTTCATCATGGGGACAGGACCAATCCCCACGATCAATTTTACATCTTTCCGTTCATCTAAAATTTGGCGAAGGACATCCGTCACGAATCCATGGTGGCCGTAGGTCCCATCATCGGTCGTCACCCTCAGATCATGACTTGCTGCCCGCATCTCGTCTTCTAAGATCAGAAGATCCTTGGTTCGAGCCCCAATGATGGCAATCACATTGTTCCCTGCCTCTTTATAAGCTTTGGTGATCGGATACATCACGGCAACGCCCGTTCCACCTCCAACACAGATGACCGTTCCGAGATTTTCAACATGGGTGGGTTGCCCCAATGGCCCGATGATATCGGTAATGGAATCTCCTACATTGAGGGTTCTCAAGAGAGCGGTCGATTTCCCAACCACCTGAAAGATCAGGTCGATCATTCCTGCAGATGGGTCTGTCCCTCCCATGGTCAGAGGGATTCTCTCTCCCGTTTCATTTACGCGTAATACGACAAACTGTCCTGGCTTTGCCTTCCGAGCAATTTGAGGTGCCTCTACCTTAAAATGACACACTGTATTCTCAGCCATCTCCCTCTTATATGTGATTTTATACAATTTTCCCTCCTTTCTGATATTTTTTTCACAAAGTCCGTCCTATATATAATTGAAGTAAAAATAAATGTCAAACTTTTATTATATGGTCACAGAAATTTTTAATCGATACTGAAAAGGGGGAAAATTTGATAAGTTAACCCTGTTGTTGCAAAAAGATGCGATTGAATTAACTGAATAGCATTAAAAAGGCCGGTTTTTTTCAGAACTTTGATCATCTATCCTAAAGGTCACCAATTGGGTGATCCAGCAGATGACATTGATTTAAGCGGCATTCCTCAATTAATCAAGGTTGGATGAATCCGAGCGCCGAATTTAATGCAACAACAGGGTTAATAAAATAGACACAATAATTCTAATCGATAAGAGAGCTCTGAAAAACTATCTTTCGCTCTCTGATTTCACACCTGCCTACCGCAGGCAGGGATTTCAAAAAATGATTTCACAGATTTTCCTTTATTATCAATGCATTTCTAATCTGTGTAATCGGTAC
>JBFMAE010000168.1:0-7356 GCA_040756085.1 Thermodesulfobacteriota bacterium
TGTCAATTATATCCGTTGCCGTCCTACCTCCGTGGAAGAAATTCCTGAAAGCAAGAACCTCTTAATTAAGTACCTCACGGAGAATGAAAAGAAGGTCTCCCGTGAATACGACATGGTCATCCTTTCTACGGGTCTCACCCCCCCCCATTCTGCGATCAAGATTGGGAAGACCTTCGGGATTGCCTTGAATAGGTTTAATTTCTGCCAGACCTCGATCTTTAAACCGGCAGAATCAATCAACGAAGGGGTCTACGTGGCTGGGCCCTTCACGGAGCCAAAGGACATTCCAGAAACAGTGATGCAAGCATCGGCCGCGGCCTCAAAGGTGCTCTCCCTTTTGAAAGAGACAAGGGGCAGCCTCATCGTCCAGAAAGAATATCCTCCTGAACGGGATATCGCAGGCGAAGAACCCAGGGTCGGTGTATTCGTCTGCCACTGAGGGTCGAACATCGCGGGCTTCGTGAAAGTCCCTGATGTCGTTGAGTATGCGAAAACCCTCCCCAATGTAGTTTACGCCGAGAACAATCTTTACACCTGCTCGAATGATACCCAGGAGAAGATCAAGGAGAAGGTCAAGGAACATCAATTGAACCGCGTCGTCGTGGCTTCCTGCACACCCAGAACCCATGAACCTCTCTTCCGAAATACCATCCGGGAGGCGGGTTTGAACCCGTATCTCTTTGAGATGGCGAATATCAGAGATCAGTGCTCCTGGGTGCACATGGAGGAATTTGAAAAGGCGACGATCAAGTCAAAGGACCTCGTCCGAATAGCTGTGGCGAAGGCTCGATTGCTCGAGTCCCTTCGGAAGATTTCTGTTCCCATCGTGAAGTCGGCTCTTGTCATCGGCGGTGGCCTTTCCGGGATGACCTCCGCCCTTGAAATCGCCAATCAAGGATTCGATGTCTTCTTGGTGGAACGGGAAAAGGAGATCGGCGGCAACCTCAGACACATTTATTACCTTCTGAACGGAGAAAAACCTCAGCAGGAACTGAAGGCCTTGATAGCAAAGGTAAAAGAGAATGACAGAATCCGTCTTTTCACAGAAGCAAAGATTGAAACGATTGAGGGCTCCATCGGGAACTTCAAAACAGAGATCGCCATAAATGGAGATTCGAGGGAGATCGAGCACGGCGCTGTCATCGTCGCCACCGGTGCGAAGGAATACAAACCCACCGAGTATCTCTATGGGCAGCATGAACGGGTTCTCACCCAAATCGAATTGGAGCAACGGTTAGTGGCAGAGGATGGGTTATTGAAGTCCATTGATGGAAATTCCAGGACGGTGGTAATGATTCAGTGCGTGGGCTCCCGTGATGATGAAAGGCCATACTGCTCGAGACTGTGTTGTACTCATGCGGTAAAAAATGCCTTGAAGTTAAAGGAGCTCTCCCCCAGAACAAATGTCTATGTCCTCTACCGGGACATCCGGACGTATGGATTCAAAGAGAGCTATTACACGGAAGCGAGAGAGAAAGGCGTGGTCTTCATCCGATATGACAAAGACCAGAAGCCAAGGGTCTCTAAGAACCACGATGGGTTGATGGTGGATGTCTACGATCAAACGCTGGAAATTCCCGTCAAGATCGCAGCCGATCTTGTCGTTCTCTCGACAGGGGTCGTTCCTCATGAGGATAATAAGACGATTGCTCAGCTCTTGAAAATCCCCATCAACAGCGAGGGGTTCTTCCTCGAGGCCCATATGAAACTGCGGCCGGTCGATTTCGCCACAGATGGGGTCTTCCTGGCAGGTTTGGCCCATTATCCAAAAACGATCGAGGAAAGCATCGTTCAGGCCCAAGCCGCATCTGCCAAAGCTGCCACGATCCTTTCAAAGGAGAGCATCGAACTGGAAGGGAATATCTCCGAGGTGGTGGATGAGAATTGCGACGGCTGTGCATACTGCGTAGATCCCTGTCCTTACAAGGCGATCACCCTGCTCGAATATATGAGGGAGGGGGCCATCAAGAAGACGGTTGAAGTCAACGAAGCGGTCTGCAAGGGCTGTGGCTGCTGTCAGGCCACCTGTCCGAAGAAGGGGATCTTCGTGAGAGGATTTAAGCTGGAACAGATTTCGGCCCAGGTCGATGCTGCTCTGGGGGTGATGTAAAAGATGAGGGGGACAAGACACTACGCCTTTGCGGTAAGGGGGTCGATTGGAGAGCGTAAGGAATATGATTGATTTGACCAAGACTAACCACCATCTCTGGAAAGAAATTATGGAGGAGGATATCGGAGATATCAGGCATTGTTTCAACTGCGGGACCTGTGTGTCCGGCTGTCCTGCTGCAGAAGCGGAATCTCCGCTCCACATCAGAAGGCTTGTCCGCATGGTTCTCCTTGGACTCAAAGACAAGCTCCTTGAAGACGGAACCCCGTGGATGTGCGTGACCTGCACAGCCTGTGAGGAGATGTGTCCCATGGGTGTTAAACCCTTTGAGGTTGGCCTTGCAATCAGAAGATGGCAAACGAGGAAGGATGAAACTTACATTCCTCTTTCGACCACAGAGGTATTCCAGACTGGTCACACCCAGTCTGTGGACAAAGTGGGAGAGTTGAGAAAATCTCTGGGGCTTCCTGAAATTCCGCCGACCATTGCGAAATTTCCGGAGCTGTTAAAAAAATTTCAGGCTATGCTTAAAGAGACTGAGATTGTGAAGGATCACGATTATATGTTTAAGGAATGAGTCCATGAGATATGGTCTTTATTTAGGATGTAATGTCCCTGCCATTCGGCCTGACGTGGAACGGGCCATGCGGCTCGCCATTCCGAGCTTGGGAGTTGAATTGGTAGATCTTGAGGGAAGTGCCTGCTGTCCAGCCTTCGGAACATTCCCATCGGCAGATGAAATCGCCAGTCTCACCGTCAGTGCCTGGAACCTTTCGATCGCTGAAGAAAAAGAAGTCAACTCTCTTGTCCAGTGCGGTTCCTGCTACAGCTCCTTAAGAATGGCAAGGGAAAAGCTTCTAAAGGATGAAGGGAAGAAGAAGAGAGTAAACGAACTGTTGCAAAAGGCAGGGAAGAGGTTCGAAGGGAGGACTTGTCCCCATCACGTGATCGATGTCCTTTTTAATGAGGTGGGAATAGAGAAAATCAGCCAGGTGATCAAAAAAAATTTGAAAGGCCTAAATGCGGTTGTCCAGTACCCTTGCCATACCCGATTCCCGAGTGAGGTTTTAGGATTCGATAGTCCAGGAAGACCCAGTATGCTAGGAAAGCTTGTCGAGGCCCTGGGAGCAAACGTCCAAACCTACAGTCGAGAGCTTCAATGCTGTGGGGGAGCAGGAGGCTTCAGCAAGCAAGCCTACCAGGACGTGATCAAGTTTTCAAAAAAGAAATTTGATGCCATCAAGAGTGAGACCCAAGCGGACCTCATCGTTGTTAACTGTATCACCTGCCTGATGCATATGGAGAAGGTCCAAAAGGATTTAAGCAAAGGGGATAGTGAAGAATACGCCATTCCCGTTTTCGATTATGCCCAGATCCTGGCCCTCTGTCTGGATTTCAATCCGAAAGAGGTGGCCGGTATTTCCGTCATACCGAGAGATAAGATTATTGAAAAAATCGTTGGGGTGGCCTAATGGAAAAAGAGAAGGGGAAAGTTTTTCTGTTGGGGGCTGAAAGTATCGGTCGTGGAGATGACAATCTTGGCTATCAGATCCTGATCACGATGTTAGACTCCTTGGGAAGGCGGAAGGATAGACCTTCGGCCATCATCTGCTGGAATACGGCTGTCAAACTGGTGGCAGAAGGATCCCCATTGGTTCCCCATTTTAAGGGCCTTGAAGAGAAAGGGGTCGACATCCTCCTCGGAAAACTCTGCATTAAAGAATACGATCTCACCGGCAAGATCGCTGTGGGCAGGGAAGCCACAATGGATGAGATCTTAGATTTGATTCTGCATCGTGAAGTGGTTAATCTGTGAGTATTAATTTTAAATCCCTTCCTTCCTTTGCCAAAGGGAGGGGAATGATAGTCACCTCTTTTCTAAAGGGGGTTAGAGGGATTAACTGAAAGGGAGATGTTAAAAGATCTTCTCGAAAAAAAGAAAAGTGCCATTCTGGGAAGATGGTTCAACCTCATTCTGGAAACCTATCCTGCGGATACAGCAAACCTGATGAGAAAGGAAAAGGATCCGTTCACCAATCCAGTGGGGTCTACGATCTCTCGAGAAATAGAAACTCTCTTTAAAGGACTCCTCGAAGGTAAAAATCCTTCCCAGCTCTCTTCCTCACTCAACTCCATCCTCAAAATCAGATCGGTTCAAGATTTCTCCCCTTCCCAGGCCGTCGGATTCATCTTCCTTCTGAAGAAGGCCATAGAAGAAGTGATGGAAGATGAGATTCATCAGGCCCAGGTCTTTGAAGAATGGCTGAGACTTCATTCTAAAATCGATGAACTGGCCCTTTGGGCTTTCGATATCTATATGGATTGCCGGGAAAAGATATGCGAGATAAGAGTAAATCAAGCAAAAGCCGAGCGTGAGATGGCCTTTAAAATGATGGAAAGAATGAATCTTTTAAAGGAAAAACCTGAGAAAGGAGAGTGTTGACTCTAAGATGGGTGCCTTAGTTTCCCTTTTTACCATGATTGGAATTCTTTTTATCGTTTTTATCGGCGTTTCGGGAATGGGCTGGTATTCCGTTTTTGGAGTGATCATTCCCTATGGGGCCATGACCCTCTTCATCCTGGGATTTCTCTATCGAGTTCTCCGATGGGCTAGCTCGCCTGTTCCATTCCATATACCTACCGTCTGCGGACAGCAAAGATCTCTGCATTGGATAAAATCCAATCCTATCGACAGCCCTTATACCAATAAAGGAGTGGTAACGAGATTGGCCCTTGAAATTCTCTTTTTTCGTTCCCTTCTCAAAAATGAAAAGGTGGAGCTTAGAGAGGCTTATAAGCTTCTCTATAAGCCAAGCACCTATTTATGGTTAGGAGCCATGGCCTTCCATTGGTCTTTCATTATCATTCTTATCAGACATTTAAGATTATTTCTCGAACCTGTGCCTGCGGTGATGATCTCCATTCAGTGGCTCGATTCCGTTTTCCAGGGACTCATTCCGGTCCTCTACACCACCGATATCCTCATCTTGATTTCTCTGGGTTTCCTCTTCTTCAGAAGACTCATCTCACCACAAATTCGCTACATATCTTTACCTTCAGATTACTTTGTGATTCTCCTTATCGCAGGAATAGCCATTTCCGGCGTTCTGATGCGGCTCTTTTTCCGAGCCGATCTCGTTCAGGTTAAGACATGGGTGATGGGGATGATCAGATTTCATCCCACTCTCCCACAGGGGGTCGGGTTGGTCTTCTATATCCATCTCTTTTTCGTTTCTCTGCTTATCGCCTATTTTCCGGTAAGTAAACTGATGCATATGCCAGGAATCTTTTTAAGCCCTACGAGGAACTTAACGAATACCAGTCGTAACCACAGACATATCAATCCCTGGGATGCCCCCGCTAAAGTTCATACTTATGAAGAATGGGAAGAAGAATTCAGGGAGGCTATAAAAGAGGTTGGATTACCTTTAGAAAAGGAGTGAACCCCGTTAGAAAGTATGGGGCTTTTACCTCGTCCTTTCTATAAGGAATACAAATATTACCCATACCATTCCCCCCCTTAAACCCCGTAGGATGTTTACTATCCAATGGGGTAAATGGCGGGGCTTTCTAATGAGGTGAAGATGCAAGAGGCCATCACCCATCAAGAGGAGAGAGTCAAAATCGACCTTACCCCTCCAGCCAAAAGCTGGATGGAACCTACTATCAAATTTCGCAAGGGAACTTACTGTTACTCTGCCGCTCCCAAGCATCAGAAATATCTCGATCTTCCCTTCCCGAGGGAATGGAATCCTGTCGAAGAGGATTGGAAACTTGCGAAAAACTGGAAGGAGATCATCCTCAACGGGATGAAAGATCTTCTGGGTCAGTACCGATCGTTTAAACTCTTTCTCGATATCTGTGTGAGATGCGGCGCCTGCGCTGACAAATGCCACTTTTTCATTGGTTCAGGGGATCCGAAGAATATGCCCGTCCTCAGGGCTGAGCTTTTAAGATCCGTCTACAGAAGATACTTTACATTATCGGGGAAGATTCTGGGAAGACTTGCCGGAGCCCGGGAGCTCACAGAGGAGGTTCTCAAGGAGTGGTTCTATTACTTTTTCCAGTGCACGGAGTGCCGTCGATGCTCTGTCTTCTGTCCTTACGGAATAGATACCTGTGAAATCACCATGATGGGAAGGGAACTTCTCAATAGGGTGGGCTGCAATATCAACTGGATCATTGAGCCTGCATCGAACTGTTACAGGACAGGAAATCATCTGGGCATTCCTCCTCATGCCTTTAAGTCAACAGTCGAATTTGCCATTGATGAGATTAAGGAACTCACCGGCGTGAAGGTAGAGGTACCAATCAATCGAAAGGGGGCGGAGGTGCTTTTCATCTCCCCTTCAGCAGATTACTTTGCCAGCCCTCACTGGTTTACATTTTTAGGATATCTCATCCTATTTCACGAAATAGGGCTCGACTATACCTGGAGTGCCTATGCCTCTGAGGGTGGAAATTTCGGTCTCTTCCACTCCGCGGAGTTGGCTAAGAGATTAAATGCCAAGATTTACAGTGAAGCCAAAAGGCTTGGCGTGAAGTGGATTCTCGGAGGAGAATGCGGTCATATGTGGAGGGTCATCCATCAGTATATGGATACCTATAATGGCCCAGCAGATTTCCTGGAAGAGCCCGTCTCCCCGATTACAGGAACCCATTTCGACAATTCCAAGTCTACTAAGATGGTCCATATTTGTGAGTTTACTGCGGATCTAATCAAAAATAACAAATTAAAATTAGAACCGAGTCGAAATGATCGGTGGAAAGTGACCCATCATGATTCTTGCAATATCTCCAGAGCTGTGGGACTCTTTGAGGAACCGCGGTATATCCTCCAGAACGTATGCAATGAATTCTATGAGATGCCGGAGAATACCATCAAAGAAAGAACCTTCTGCTGTGGGAGTGGAGCCGGTTTAGGAGCGGACGAGAACATGGAGATGCGTCTGAGAGGGGGCTTTCCAAGGGCAAACGCGGTAAAATATGTCCGCGAAAAATTCGGAGTAAACCTGCTCACCTGTATCTGTGCCATCGATCGTGCTACCCTTCCTCCTCTTCTGGAATACTGGGTGCCCGGGGTCGAAGTAGCAGGCGTTCACGAACTGGTGGGAAATGCCCTGGTGATGAGGGGAGAAAAAGAGAGAACCACCAATCTTCGAGGTGAACCCCTAACAAAGTTTCAAGTTACAAGTTAAAAGTTTAAAGTTGCAAATTAAGAATTGCCATGAAAATAAGTGTGTCAC
>JBFMAE010000169.1:0-6272 GCA_040756085.1 Thermodesulfobacteriota bacterium
CCGCCCCCGCCATCGAATGGTGGAATCGAGAGTCTCTGATTGAATGGCCTGTGATCATTGAATTGTTCCGTCATACAAAAAATATTCTTGACTCCATCAGAAATTTAACACAACTTTCTCGGGTGAAATTTAGCGACAAAGAATTCGGGGAATTTTTTTGTCGATCTGTCACTAAGGATACTGGGAAAGTCAATCTTCTGCTGGAAGGTTTTCTCCAATATCTCTTAGTCAATACTTCCGTCAAGAAAAAGGACACCATTCACAGACTGATCGAAGAGGTGTTAAAGAAGTACCAAGTTCAACTGGAAGAAAAAGGGATTAAATTATCCAAGAAATTTGAAAAGGATCTTCCAGAAGCGGTCGTTCCTGATGAACTAATGAGATATATTTTGAATTCCCTTCTTCAATATGGGGTGAACTCGGTCACTCCCAGCGGGGAGATGGGACTTGTAACAAAGTCCTTCATCCCTGAGGAGAAAGGGGATTTGGATCAAGCTTTGTTAGGAAAGGATAAGCGGTATATCGAGATTGAACTGTTTTTTGCAGGCTATAAGAAGCTCAGTGAGCCATTCGAAAAAAGTCCAGGTTTTCATAAAGAAGAACCGTTAAATCTAATATTACGGTTGGTTAAAGAGGTCGTTCAGAGGAATCGAGGGATCATGAAAATTGAGACGGATGAAAAGAAAGAGAAAACACTTATTTTCATAAGTTTCCCCTCTGAAAGAAGAGAGGTCTTCTATTATCAATCCATAGAAGGATAAATCCAAAGAAAATAAACACCTCAATTATTACGTTTCTAAAAACCCTGCCACGTTTGGTAAGTTAAATTGGTACTGTCTCAAAATAATAGACATTTCCGAATAAATTTTATATGTTATCCATCATTGATGATGCAATACTATCTCCTGATATATTAGGGTTCTATGTTAACTCGTTTAAGGTTAAGGAAGAAGCGGAAAAGAAATAGCGTGACCTGTCCAGTTTGTCATGGAAAGAATATTGAGCTCATCCACGAAATTAGTGAAGAAGGGTACTGGAAAAGGGAAGAATACCTTTGTTATGATTGTGATTGTGAATGGGACTGGACTTACCAGCGTCCATTTCCCCGCCCCCGTTTAAAAATCAGAGCGCCAAAATGGGTAAGAATAGAATAGCTTTCCGACGAGAGCAGTCCATTTAGAATAAAATGGAGAAAGGGTTATGGTAAACCCCGTATATCCCCACCCTAAAGGACAGGGATTTTCTTTATCTTCAGATTTGAAATTGCCTTCCCCGTTCTGTAACGGGGCAGGCATCCCCAGTCTGAAGCCTGGGGCTTTCGGGATTATACGGGGTAAAGGAAGAAAATGGGGAAGTAATCACTGAGGTCTGCTCTAAATGCAGTCAATCCATAGACCCGCCTTTGGGGTTCCATAGGAGAAAGATGATCAGGATCGGAACAAGTGGTTTTTCCTTTCCGGATTGGAAGAGGACGGTTTATCCTGTTGGCATTCGGGAAAGAGACAGGTTGCCTTTCTACGAAAAAGAACTGGGATTTAATGCCCTGGAGGTCAACTTCACCTATTATACCCTTCCTTCCCAGAAGAGTTTTGCGGCGATGTCTCAAAAGACATCCAGGGGGTTTGAGTTTGTTGTGAAGTCCTTCAAAGGGATGACCCATGAGATTTGGGATAAAGAGACAGGCAATATGCTCGATAACCAGGAAACTTTTAAGAAGTTTAAATATAGCCTAGCCCCTCTGATCGGGGACGGGAAGCTTGCCTGTGTCCTGGCACAGTTTCCTTATGGTTTCTTCCCCAATCGGGAAAATTTCGATTATCTCCAAAGATTCAAAGGAGAAATGGAGGACATCCCATTAGTCATTGAATTCCGCAACCAGAAATGGCTGAAGGAACAGACCTTCCAATTTTTAGAGAGGAACGGGATTGGATTCTGCATTGTGGATGAACCCAAACTTCCCAAGTTGATGCCTTACCTTCCCAGGGCCACTTCGGACATCGGATATTTCAGATTTCATGGTCGAAATCCCAACTGGTTCAATGTCCCCACCTCGGTGAGATATGATTATCTCTACAGCGAAGGGGAACTGAAGGAATTCATCCCGGATATCAGGGATATTTCTCAGAGGACAGGAAAAACCTTGATCTTTTTTAATAACTGCCATGCTGGCTCTGCAGCCAAAAACGCTGCCCAGATGGCCAAGCTATTAATGAACGGATAGGATTCAAGGGGTCAAGTGGTCAAGGGTTCGAGTAAAGCATTCTTAAATGCTGGAACCCTTGAACCCTCGAATCCTTGAACCCTTGATAAGGAGGCGAAGTGATCGAGATCGATTTTAAAAAAGGCAATGGACTCATCCCGGTGATCGTTCAGGATGCTTCGACGAATGAAGTTCTGATGTTAGGGTATATGAATCGGGAGTCGTGGGAGAAGACCCTGGAAACGAAGAAGGCATCCTTCTGGTCCAGGTCACGTAAAAAGCTCTGGATAAAAGGAGAGACCTCAGGCCATGTTCAGGAGGTCAAGGAGATCTATCTTGATTGTGACGGGGATGCCCTTCTGTTCAAAGTGGATCAGATAGGCAAAGCCGCCTGTCATACCGGTTACCGGAGCTGTTTCCATCACCGATATGAAGAAGGTGGATGGAAAGTATCGGGTAAGAGAATTTTTGATCCCAAGGAGGTATATGGAAAGTGAAGGTGCTGAAGATTGGAATTCCAAAAGGAAGTCTGGAGAGTGCCACCATTGAACTCTTTAGAAGATCGGGCTGGAAGATATCCGTGAGTTCCCGAAGTTATTTCCCTGTAGTGGATGATGATGAGATCCGCTGTACGTTAGTTCGTGCCCAGGAGATGTCACGGTTTGTGGAGATAGGCACCCTGGATATTGGACTGACGGGGAAGGATTGGGTTTTAGAAAATGGTTCCGATGTGGTGGTCGTTCAGGATCTGGTCTATTCGAAGACCAGTGCCTCCCCTGCACGATGGGTATTGGTGGTGGCGGAAGACTCGCCCATCCGTGAATTGAAAGACCTGGAAGGGAAAAAGATTTTCACAGAACTGGTCAACTTTACTAAACAGTACTTTGGCGAGCGAAAGATCAAGGTTGATGTAGAGTTCTCATGGGGAGCGACGGAGGGAAAGGTGATTGAGGGATTATGCGATGCCATTGTGGAGGTGACCGAAACCGGCAGTACATTACGAGCCAATAAACTTCGCATTGTTGGGGAACTCCTGCAGACCAATACCCAACTGATCGCCAATCGTCAGTCCTATCAGGATCCCTGGAAAAGGGAAAAGATTGAGCAGATTTCACTTCTTCTTCAGGGAGCCCTCCGTGCTGAAGGGATGGTGGGTCTCAAGATGAACGTTTCAGCCAATGACCTCAAAGGCTTGATGGAAATCCTTCCAAGCATTACCGCCCCCACGATTTCCAACCTCTTTCAGAGCGATTGGTTTGCCGTAGAGGTCATGGTCTCCGAGAAGGTCGTCCGGGAGCTCATTCCTCAGTTGCTGAAACTAGGGGCAGTAGGGATCATCGAATATCCGCTCAATAAGGTGATTTGACCGCACTGACCGAAGTAAGGGCATTTGGGGTCCGCTCCCCAGGGGGGATCGTTTAATAATTTTCTCCAGCCTCCCTATGGAATAATCCTTCTTTTCTTCGAAGATCTCCACCCATGCCTTATCCCCAGTGACAGAATAGGGATGAAGACGATTTTGCCGCCGACCCGGGCTACTCCGTATACTTAAAAAACCATCGATTCGATGATGACGTGAAGTTTTCTCCTAACGATTTTCAAAATAATATGGAATGAAATGAGATTCAATCCATCGAGGAACGGAAGAAGGAGTTCAGGAATTGAAATGGATTGGAATGAATTGACATCTCGTTTTGATTTTGTTAGTTTTACCCTGTTGTTGAATGACAGGTATATTGAACAGACTGGATGGGGTTTCCTCTTTTCTTCAAAGGCGAAACTTTCCATCGACCTTTTTTACAATAAACAGGGATGAATAGTTCAAAAGAGAGGATGACCTGAGGAGATGCCCTGGTTTAAGAAAGAGGAAGGGAGAGACGGCAAAGAGAAACGGGAGGAACTGAAGCTCACGGATGAGCTTTGGGTGAAATGCAACTCCTGTAATGAGATCATCTACCGGAGGGTCATCGAACGTAACCTCCAGGTTTGCCCTAAATGCAACTACCATTTTCAGATCCCTGCCCGTAGAAGAATTGATTGTGTGGTCGATCCAGACACCTTCATCGAATATGATGTAAATCTTATCTCCGCCGATCCCTTGGAGTTTAAAGATTTAAAACGGTACCCCCATCGAGTCAAAGAGTCCCAGGAAGCCACCGGGCAGAAGGATGCGATCATCTGCGGGGAATCGAGGATTGAAGGGCAGCCAGCAATGATCGGCATTTTTGAGTTCAATTTTATGGGTGGAAGTCTGGGGTCGGTGGTGGGAGAGAAGATCACCCGGCTGATCGAACGGGCCATTGAAAAGAGAATCGGGGTAGTGATCTTCTGCGCCTCGGGAGGGGCAAGGATGCAGGAGGGTATCCTCTCCTTGATGCAGATGGCCAAAACCAGCGCTGCCCTTGCCAGGCTTCATGAGGCAGGAATTCCCTACATCTGTGTCCTGACCGATCCTACGACTGGCGGGGTTTCGGCCAGCATCGGGATGCTGGGCGATATCATCATTGCGGAACCGAAGGCGATGATCGGATTTGCAGGACCGAGGGTGATTAAGGAGACGATCCGGGCGGAGCTCCCTGAGGGATTTCAACGGGCCGAATACCTTCTCAAGCATGGAATGATTGACCTCATTGTGGAGCGAAAAGATCTCCGACATACGCTCGCCTCCCTATTAGAGATGCTCGGGAAAGGGGATCGGGGGAGTTAATTCATCGATGGATCCAAACGCATATCAGCAGTCTCTGGACTATCTTTACGGTCTTGAAAAATTCGGGATGATCTTTGGTCTGACCCAAGTGGAGAGGATCCTGGAAGCAATTGGAAATCCTCACCGAGAGATTCAGACTATTCACATTGGGGGAACGAACGGAAAAGGCTCCACGGCTGCTATAACGGCCTCGATCCTTCAGAGAGAAGGCTACCGAGTAGGGCTTTATACTTCACCCCATCTCATCCGATTCACCGAACGGATCAAGGTGAACGAGAAGGAGATCGAGAGAGAAGAGGTGGCAACATTGACGGAATGGATGAGGGAGAGGATAGAAGCTGCTGGCATTACCCCACCTTTTACCTTCTTCGATTTCACCACAGCGATGGCTCTTCTTTATTTCAAACAGAAGATGGTGGATGTCGCCGTATTAGAAGTCGGGTTGGGGGGAAGGTTCGATTCGACCAATGTGGTTGATCCGCTGCTCTCCGTTATCACCAATATCGCAAAGGACCACGAAGAATATCTGGGCAGAAGTATCTTGAAAATCGCGAAAGAGAAGGCGGGTATTATCAAGCAGGGACGACCTCTGGTCACCGCTGCCACACAGCCCCAAGCCCTCCGTCTCTTTTCCAAGACCTGCAGGGAGAAGGGGTCTCCTTACTTCCGGGTCGGTAAAGAGTTCCGATATGTACAGGCGGAAGAAGGAAGTTTTGATTATGAAGGTCTCCACCGAAAGTTATGGAGTCTCCATCTTAATCTCAGGGGATTTCATCAGATCGTCAATGCGACGACGGCGCTTGGAGCGATGGAGGTTTTAGAAGACCTGGGGTATCCCGTCTCCACCGATGCGATGGTGGAAGGGTTAAAGGCAGTGGAATGGCCAGGAAGGCTGGAGATGGTTTACTCCTCACCTAAGGTCGTCCTGGACGGGGCTCACAATCCAGCCGGAGCTCTTGCTCTGAAGGATTCCCTGGAGAAAGAATTCCAATACCAACACCTCGTTCTTCTCATCGGGATAATGAAGGATAAGGATGTCAAATCCATCCTTCATCTCTTATCCCCCTTGGCTGATCATATCATTCTCACCCGACCCCACAATGACCGCGCAGCCCCTCCTGCCTTACTCAAAAAGGCATTGGGACAGAATGGAAAGAAGGCGGAGATCATCGAAGAGCTCAAAGAGGCAATTGACAGAGGTCTCTCCATGACTGCAGCAGAAGACCTCCTCTGCATTACCGGATCCCTCTATACGGTAGGAGAAGCGGAAGCCTATTTCCATCCCAAGGGGGGATCATGAGATATCACCGGTTCATTCTGGGTTCCTTTTTTATCCTTCTCATTATTTACCATCCTCATGCCACT
>JBFMAE010000170.1:0-2559 GCA_040756085.1 Thermodesulfobacteriota bacterium
TTCAGAAAAAACCTCCGAGGAATCGGGGAAACCTTCCAAGAAAAAGAAGGAAAAGGATCTCCTGAAAGAGCTCTTCGGAAAATAGATGTTGAATCGGTGGTTTCTCTAATCTTTTCTAAAGGGGGGGCGCCTAGTAAAGCTCTAAGAGGGTATAATACAATCCCTTGACCACCTCTGCCATCTGCTCGAAATTGAGGGTATCGATCGTATCGGTCTCTTGGTGGTAGTTTCTATTTCTGAAGAAGGATGTGTCCGTGATCATTACCGCCCTGTATCCATGGTGCCAGAAAGAATAATTGTCTGAAAGGTTTATTCCTCCGAAATATTCCGGTGCCCTTAAGGAACTGGAATGGATACGCGAATGTTTCCTGATTCCTTTCTTAAAAAAGGAGACGTATTTGGAGGAATGAAAATTTCCCACGACCCCGATGAAGTCGGCTGTTTTGGGATAAAAAAGACCCATGCCCGGAAGCGGATACGTTTGAATGCGTTCTCCACTGAAATACCCGATCATCTCCAAAGAAACCATCACTTCGATGGAGGTCTTCTGTTCTTTTAAGTGCTTCGCATAAACCATACTCCCCATATGGTGTGATCCAAAGCAAGGAGGTTCCTCATTCACGAAGGCAGCGAACACAAGGGTCTTCTTGTTCGAGCTTTCTTTGTGTAACCGTGCCAGTTCCAGCAGTCCAGCTACAGCCGAAGCATTGTCGTCTGCACCTGGTGTTCCAGGCACTGTGTCATAATGGGCACCGATGATCACTACCTCCTTGTCCATCCCCTTTTTTTCAACAATCAGATTTGAGACGCTTTTGCCGTAGCATGAAAACGGTTGGCGCCACACGGCATATCCATCAGCCATAAAGGCCGATTCAATATAGTCTGCAGTTTTGTTGAGGGAATCTTCCTTCCAGAGATGTCGGTCCCCGATCTTCACGGAAAGATACTCCACATGTCTATGAAGGTTTTCCATCACCATCTGTTTCTGAAAAGGATTAGACCCTTTGATCATATCAGTTCATTTCAAATTTTTATTGGGGACCTTGTTGATTTTATTCACTTAAGAACAGAAAAGGGGCTGACCCTTTTGAGTTAACCCCTGATGGGATTCTTTGGTGGAGCAGAGCGGATTCGAACCGCCGACCTACACGTTGCGAACGTGCCGCTCTCCCGGCTGAGCTACTGCCCCGTGACTTAGAAAATCGCAAAGAGCATAGTGCATGGCGCATGGCGATGCCCAGCACGCATTATTAAAGTTGCATATTTTTTAAATAACGTTTGAGTTTCGGACCGAGTTCCGGATGTCTTAAACCATAGGCGAGATTGGCCTGCAGGTAGCCCAATTTATCCCCTGCATCATATCGGTCACCGATGAATTCATATCCAAAAATGGGAACCATCTTTCTGAGTTCCCTCAGTCCGTTGGTCAGCTGGATTTCTCCTCTGGAATCCAAGGGGACCTTTTCCAGTATCCCGAAGATCTGGGGAGGGAGAATGTATCTACCGATGATGGCCAGATTCGAAGGCGCTTTTCCCTTCTCGGGTTTCTCCACCATCTCGTCGACTCGAAAGATCCGATCCCTCACCTTCTTGCCTTTGATGATCCCGTAGAGATGGGTCTCTGCCCTGGGGACTTTCTGGATGGCGATCAGGGCACCATCCATTTTCTGATAGGCATCGATCATTTGGCAGATACAAGGAATTTTCGCATCGATCAGGTCATCGCCCAGCAAGACGGCAAAAGGTTCATTGCCTACCGCTTTTTTGGCGCAGAGGATGGCATGACCGAGCCCCAATGGCTCCTTCTGTCTGACAGAGACGAGAGTTACCATCTCAGCGATGTCCTGGACCATTTTTAAGAGGTCCTTCCTTCCCTTCTTTCTGAGATGGTTTTCCAGTTCGCTCGATGTGTCGAAGTGGTCTTCGATGGAACCTTTTTCCCTTCCGGTGATCAGGATCACCTCTTCGATTCCTGCGGCTGCCACCTCCTCCATGATATACTGGATGGTAGGTTTATCCACGATAGGTAACAACTCTTTCGGGACCACCTTGGTGGCCGGGAGAAACCGCGTTCCAAAACCTGCTGCCGGGATGACCGCTTTTTTAACTTTCATTAGAGCCCAAGAAGTCTCCGAATAGTGGTTTTCAGTTCTGACAGATCGGCGCACTTGACCACATAGGCATCGGAAGCCCAGGTGGTGAGGTCCTGTTTATACTCCCCGTAGGCAGAACAGAGGATTACAGGGAGCTTCCTCTCCATCTCCCGGATTCGCTTCAGTGTCTCAATACCGTCCATGACCGGCATCTTGATATCGAGGGTGATGAGGTCCGGTTTAAAAAGAGGAAGTTTCTCAAGAGCCTCCTTCCCATTAATCGCCAGCGCTACCTCAAACCCATCCTCCTCCAATTCCTCTTTATAGAGAAACCGGATACTCTCCTCATCATCGACGATCAAGATCTTCTTCATCGGTCTGCCTTTCCTTGCCATCCAAGACGCCCTCCGCACCTAAAGGCCAGATGGGGATTACCCTTCCGAAACATCCTTCGGCCTCTCCTCAT
>JBFMAE010000171.1:0-4600 GCA_040756085.1 Thermodesulfobacteriota bacterium
TCAAGGTTTGATGGATTCTTTCTTCTTCAGAAATCTGACAGGCCAGAAGGAAGAAAACGGTGAGCAGAAGGAAAAGGAGGTTTCTTCTCATTTCGGCTTTTCAAATTCCCCTCCGGGATGAATCTTCGCCTTACCTCGCCCACTCGGTCCCCCTTTTACCTCGATTTGGTTCTTTTCAATATCGAAGATGATCTCATCTCCTGAAACGATATTATCCCCTTCCCAGACCTTCGGGTCACCCGTCAAAATGACTTTTTGATCGAGATTGTAAAAGATCGCCTTCTGGCAGCTGGCCACCCGAAGCCCCTGCTGAATCTTCACATTCCCACCTGCAACGATCTTCTCAATACCCTTGCCGTCTTCGATGATCACGGCCTCTATAGAGTCGGCATAGATCACAATATCCCTCTGCCTGGCCATGACATTCCCTTTGAAGACGATCAAATTCTTCTTAGCGTACGCCTCCACTCTGTCGGAGGTGATATCAATGGGCTGGTCTGTATCTCCAAGCTTGACTTCCCTGTGTTCCGGAAGAACCCCTTTCTTCGTTTCCTCCTTGGGTGGGGATGGCGTGTTCGGTAGTGCGATCACCCGCTTTTCCTCATCAGGTTTTATCTCTATTTCTAGTTTCGTTTTAGGAGGAATGGTGGGTTGGCCTGTCTTTACAGGGTTGCCCTTTTCTGGCTCCGGAAGAACTTCCCTTTCAGACTTCTCTTTAAGTGCCGTTGGAGGGCTGGGTAATGCCGCTACTCGCTTCTCCTCCGCAAGCTTTACCTCTAACTCTGATTTCACTTTGGGGGAAGGGGCTGGAGAGGTAGGCTTCGCTAACTCGCTGGGGGCAGATATGGGTGCTATCCCTCCTTCTACCTTTCTTAATTCATCCTTCTCCTCATTTAGGGATACAACCTGCTTTCTCTCTTCTTCGAATTTGATCAAGGCGATCCTTTCCGGCCCTGCCTCTTCAGTATCGCCTTTCTTCTTGGCCTCTTTGGCCTTGGTCTTACGGAGTGAGACTTTCTTCTCCGTCATGCCTTTATTGAGAATTGCTCTGGCTTCTTTATAGTGAGGGCTTTTTGGATATTCATTTACAATCTTAGTGAAAGCTTCCTTTGCTTTCTCCCCTTGCTCGAGTTCAAGATAACTTTTTCCCAAAAGATAGAGCGCCTTATCTTCTTCAGGATTTTTCGGAAATTTCTCCAGTAATCCTTCAAACCGGGCCACAGCGGCATGAAATTTTCCATGCTTATAATAGAAATTTCCAATGTAGAATTCGTGATCGACCAGCCGCCTTCTGCAGACCCCTACTTTCTCCTTTGCCTTTTCGGTGAAGAGGCTCGGTGGAGTGTTAGCGATTAAATATTCGAAGTTGGAGAGGGCCTTCTTTGTGGGAGTTTGATCACGATCGGGGGTAAGCATCTGATTGAAATAGGCCATTCCAATCTGATACTGGACATAAGGTATTTCTGCATGGGTGGGATGGATTTTTTTAAATTCCTCATAAGCCGCAATCGCCTCCACATAATCCTTCTTAAAGAAATGGCAATCTCCGACCTTCAGCTCTGCCAAGATTGTGTAGGGAGGGCTATCGGGAAAACTCGACTTCAGCTGTTCGAATTGCTTCAGAGCCTCGGAATAGTCTCTCTTATTGAATCGAGCCAATGCTTGTTTATAAAGGAGTTCGGGATCTCCCTCAACCGTCTTAACGCTCTTCCCCTTTCCACCACATCCCAAAAGGCAGGAGATCACGATGGAAAGAAAAATGCCCCATTTGAAAAATGCTTTCTTTTTCATAAGATATTCTTCTTAAAAATAACTTTCCAATTATGATAGGAAGGGGGAGGAATGTCAATACAAAAATCCATTCCGAGAACCCATCCCAGAGAGGGGAACCATGAGAGGGTTGTCCCAATAACCACAACTTTTGTCTTGAATTTCGATTAAGAAGCCCTTAAGATTAACTTAGAAAATAAAAGTCTTTGGTTCAAAAGGGTTAAGGTAAAGAGGCCAGTTTTGTTGAAGGGTTATGTCATTCCTGCCTGCGGTAGGCAGGGGTCTTTAAATCTTTAACCTTAACCACTTCACTCTAAACCCTGCCTGCGGCAGGCAAACGGGCTTCTTAGCCCTAACCTAAAGACCATTTTTATCGTCCGTGGGGATGCTTGCGTCGAGGAAAATTAAAAAGAAAGGGAAAAACTGATGCGGATCGAGAAGGCGAAACGGATAGAACAAATTCCTCCTTATCTGTTTGCAGAGATCGACAAAAAGAAAGAGGAGATGAGACAGAAGGGAATGGATCTCATCGACCTTGGAATCGGAGACCCAGACCTCCCCACCCCCAAACCGATTATCGAACGATTAAAGAGGGCAGCGATTGATCCTAAAAACCACCGCTATCCTTCTTATGAAGGGATGATCGAATTCAGAACGGCAGTGGCTCAATGGTATGAGAGAAGGTTTGGTATCAAATTCGATCCCGGGACAGAGGTGCTTACGCTGATTGGCTCAAAGGAGGGAATCGCCCACATCCCCCTCGCCTTTGTCAACCCGGGGGATGTGGTATTGGTCCCGAGCCCTGGCTATCCTGTCTATCGTGTCTCGACCATTTTTGCCGGAGGGACTCCTTACTTTTTACCCCTCCGGAAAGAGAATGGTTTTCTCCCGAAACTCTCAGAAATTCCAATGGAGGTAGCCGAGAAGGCAAAACTTCTCTTCATCAATTACCCCAACAATCCAACCTCCGCGATCGCTGAGAAACCTTTCTTTGAAGAGGTGGTGGCCTTTGCTCGTCGCTATCAGGTTATTGTCTGCCATGATGCGGCCTATTCTGAATTAGCCTTTGACGGATACCGTCCACTCAGTTTTTTTGAGATCGAAGGTGCCAAAGAAGTGGGCATCGAATTCCATAGCCTCTCCAAAACCTTCAATATGACGGGTTGGAGGATTGGGTTTGCCGTGGGTTGCTCCGAGATCATCTCCGGCCTGGGAAGGGTGAAGACCAACATCGACTCCGGTCTATTTCAGGCCATCCAGGAAGCAGGGATGGAAGCCCTGAATCACTTCGATACCCCGCTTCCCGAAATCATCCAAATCTATGAGAGGCGAAGGGATGTGATGGTCAAGGGGCTTCGAGAGATCGGGTTGGAAGTGGAACCTCCGAGGGCCACTTTCTACCTCTGGATTGAAGTTCCAAGGGGATATACATCAGCCCAATTCGCCACACTCCTGCTTGAGCAGGGAGGAATCGTTGCCACTCCAGGAAATGGCTTTGGAGAGTCTGGGGAAGGTTATATTCGGATGGCACTTACCGTCGATGAGACAAGATTGAAAGAGGCGATCGAGAGGCTCAAACAAATCAAGTTCTAAAGATTTCTTCCTAAGCAATTTTTCATGATGGGTACGACATCCTCAAACGATGAAAATAATAAATTCCATCCCCCTGGATGGGGGAGGGGAGGTTTTTTGAGGAATGGGGGTATAAAATGCAAGACCTTTTTTTTGAGACATTCTTCATTGCTATCTTAATCCTCTTAAATGGTTATTTTGCCGGAGCAGAGATCGCAGTGGTGACGGCAAGGAAAAGCCGCATCAAAGAGATGGCTGAAAGTGGGAAAAAAAATGCAAAAATCTTTCTGAAACTGAAAGAAGAGCCAGACCGTTTTCTGGCCACGATCCAGATTGGGATCACCGGTGTGGGTGTTCTCGCCTCCGCGGTCGGGGGGGCAGCGGCTGTGAAGGTCATCAAACCTGCTCTTCAGGTGGTTCCCTTTAAGGTCATTTCTATTGCCGCAGAACCTATTGCGATCGGGATCGTTGTGGTAATGATCACCTATTTTTCTCTGATCTTTGGTGAGCTTATACCCAAATCCGTTGCCTTGATGCATCCAGTAACGATCGGACTCTGGACGGCAAGATCGATCGATACTTTTTCGAAGCTCGCTGCAATATTTGTCAAAATCCTCACCTTCAGTACCTTCATCGTGCTCAGACCTTTTGGCAGAAAACCATTCACGGAAAGGGCTTATGTCACCGAGGAAGAGGTGAAATTGCTGATTAAAGAAGGTGGAAAACACGGGGTTTTTGAGCCCATGGAAGAAAAAATTCTCCAGAGCGTTTTTGAATTCACAGACATGTCGGCGAAAGAGGTCATGGTTCCGGACACACAGATGGTGGCGATCCAGATAGATAAGTCACCCCGAGAGATCATTTCCCTCATTGAAGAAGAACAGTTTTCTCGTTATCCTGTCTTCGGGAGGGAACCGAATGACATCAGAGGAATCCTTTATGCAAAAGATTTCTTCACACTCCTTGCAAAAACAGGACAGGTCGATATCCGAAAGATCATCCGGCCCCCTTTTTTCATCCCTGAGACGATGAAGATCAGCTTGCTCTTAAGGGAAATGCAGAAAAAGAGGATTCACATGGCCCTGGTGGTAGATGAATATGGTGGGGTCTCTGGTTTAGTAACCATCGAGGATCTGATCGAAGAGATCGTTGGAGAGATCAGGGATGAACATGATATTGAGAGCCCGGTGATCCAACTTGCTGAAGGAACCCTGCTGATCGATGCCTCGATCAGCCTAAGGGATTTAAAAGAAGATTA
>JBFMAE010000172.1:0-5553 GCA_040756085.1 Thermodesulfobacteriota bacterium
AAAGGGATGAATTAAGGTTGATCGATAGCTTTAAGTTCTTCATGATTGAAACTTAATTGTCGGTTCAAAAATGAAATTCAATAACCCCAAACCCCACTATAGCTGAATTTTTTCACAGCTTAAGGGGCATTGGGGGGATTTGGTAATAGTTAGGAGGAAAGCATGGCACATAAGAAAGCAGGAGGAAGTTCTCGGAACGGCAGGGATAGTGCAGGACAGCGCCTGGGGGTCAAACGATTCAGCGGGCAGTGGGTCCAAGCAGGAAACATCCTGGTCCGTCAGAAAGGGACTCGGATTCATCCCGGAGAGAATGTAGGGTTGGGGAAGGATTTTACCCTCTTTGCCAAAATCGATGGGATCGTCAAATATGAACAGAAAGGGAAAGATAAGAAGCAGGTAAGCGTCTATTCCCAGGGGCTTTAATCTCCCTCCATTTGCCTTGTGATCAGTGATGAATGATGAAGTTTGTGGATGAAGTGAGAATCCTGGTAAAGGCGGGCGATGGTGGAAATGGGTGTGTTAGCTTTCGGAGAGAACGTTTTATCCCCAGAGGAGGACCGAACGGCGGTGATGGAGGTAAAGGTGGGGATGTGATCCTTCGGGCAGATGCTCAATTGTCAACCCTTCTCGATTTAACCTACCCACAACAGTTTCGTGCCCAAAAAGGAACTCACGGTAAAGGTAAAGACCAGACAGGAAAGAACGGAGAGGATCTCGTCATCCGGGTTCCGGTCGGTACTCTTGTTCGAGACGATGAGAGGGGAGAGGTATTGCAAGACCTCCTCTTCGATGGCCAACGGTACATCGCTGCCGAAGGAGGTCGGGGTGGTCGGGGAAATGCGCGGTTTGCCACTTCCACCCACCGTGTTCCTCGACATGCCGAAAAGGGCGAAAAAGGAGAGCAGCGCTGGCTTCGACTCGAACTGAAACTCCTCGCCGATGTTGGCCTCATCGGTTTTCCCAATGTCGGAAAATCAACCCTTCTCTCCAAAATCTCATCTGCCAGACCGAAGATTGCCGATTATCCCTTCACCACGCTCGTTCCCAATCTGGGAGTGGTAACCCGGGAGGAAGGCCGATCCTTTGTGGTGGCTGATATTCCTGGGTTGATCGAAGGTGCCTCCCGGGGGGCAGGGCTCGGATTGACCTTTCTCCGCCATGTGGAGCGAACCCGTCTTCTCATTCACCTATTGGATATTTCCGAAGAATCTTCACGCCATCCGGTGAAGGACTTTCAGGCACTCAACCATGAATTGAATGCTTATCATCCTTCGGTCCAGGAGAAAATTCAAATCGTCGCCCTCAATAAGATAGACCTTCCATCGGTGCGAGAGAGGGCAGGAGATTTTAAGAGAGAATTTGAAAAGATGGGACATCGGCTTTATACGATCTCCGGGAGAACGGGAGAAGGGGTGGAGGTGTTGATGGAGGCGATGTCTCAAACACTGGATCAAACACTCGAATCGATTTCAGGCTTGGGAGATGAGCAGTAAAAATATCCGGAGGGAGACACTCGATAAGGTCAGACGGATTGTGGTTAAAGTGGGCTCCAGCATTCTGGCCTCCGTGGGGAAAGGGCTCCACCATGAAGTCTTTTCCCATCTGGCGAGGGAGATTTCGGAATTAAAGCGGCAAGGTTATGAGATCGTCTTGGTCTCCTCAGGGGCGATTGCTGCGGGAATGGAGAAATTGGGATACAAGACCCGTCCCCAATCCATCACCCAAAAGCAGGCCACCGCAGCCGTGGGTCAGAGCCGGTTGATAAACATTTATGAAGGCCAATTCTCACGCTATCAGCAAATGGTCGCCCAGATCCTTCTCACCCACGATGACTTGAGCCACCGGCGGAGGTTCCTCAATGCCCGAAACACCCTGCTCGCCCTCCTCGAACTGGGAATCATCCCGATCATCAATGAAAACGATACGGTGGTGGTGGATGAGATTAAATTTGGAGATAACGATAACCTCTCCGCCCTGATCACCAACCTCATCGAGGCTGACCTTCTCATCATTCTCACCAATATCGAAGGACTCTGTGATGCAGATCCTAAGGTGAACCCCCAGGCCCGGTGTATTCCTCTGGTCGAAGATATCGATACAGACATGGAAGGAATAGCCGGAGAGACCACAAGTGAAATGAGCGTGGGAGGGATGCTGAGCAAAATCCAGGCGGCCCAGAAGGTAGCCCGCTTTGGAATTCCCACCGTGGTGGCCTGTGGAACCAAGAAGGAGGTTCTCCACCAGATCCTCAAGGGAAAGGAGATCGGGACATTGATCCTTCCGAAGATGGAGGCATTGAGCAGCCGGAAGCACTGGATTGCTTTCAACCTGAAACCGCAGGGGGATATCATCGTGGATGAGGGGGCGAAGAAGGCTCTCGTCCAGAAGGGGAAAAGTCTGCTCCCGTCGGGTGTCGTTAAGGTCCGGGGCTTTTTTGATCGGGGGGATTCGGTCTCCTGCATCGGACCTCGAGGAAAAGAGTTTGCCAGAGGCCTGGTGAACTATAGTACTTCTGAACTGGAAAAGATTAAAGGTCTTCGAAGTGAACAGATCGAAAAAGTCCTGGGTTATAAATATTCAGACGAAGTGATCCACCGGGATGATCTGGTCGTCTTATGAAAGGAAGAAAGGATCTCAGAACAGAGGTGAGAGAAATGGCCAGAAAGGCCAAAGAAGCTTCTCATCTGCTGGCACTACTCTCCACCGACATCAAGAATAAGGCATTGCTCGAGATGGGAGATGATCTGGAACGGAGGAGCGACCTGCTGATCGAAGAGAACCAGAAAGATCTGGCTGATGGGAAGAGGGCGAAACTTTCTTCAGCGATGATGGACCGGTTGCGACTGACTCCTGCGGTCATCCAGGGGATGGCGGAGGGGCTTCGAGAGGTGGCCCGTCTTCCCGATCCCGTGGGTGAGGTGGTCAGGATGTGGAGGAGGCCGAACGGCCTCATGGTGGGGAGGATGAGGATTCCCATCGGGGTCATTGGAATCATCTATGAATCGCGGCCCAATGTGACAGCTGATGCAGCAGGCCTCTGTCTCAAGTCGGGTAACAGTGTGATCCTCCGCGGAGGTTCAGAGGCTTTCCGCTCCAATCAGGCCATCAGCCACATCCTTCAAGGGTCCCTGGCGAAGATCGGTCTCCCACAGGAGGCGATCCAGGTTTTTCCTCATACAGAAAGAGAGGCCATTCGAGATATGCTCCAACTGGAGGACGAGATCGACCTCATCATCCCCAGGGGAGGGGAGGAGTTGATCCGGTTCGTGATGAACCATTCGAAGATTCCTGTCATCAAACATTATAAGGGGGTCTGCCATATCTTCGTCGATGAGAGTGCGGATCTGGAGATGGCAACCCGGGTCTGCCTCAATGCTAAAGTCCAGAGACCTGGATTGTGCAATGCCATGGAGACCCTGTTGATCCATGAAAAGGTGGCAGGTCAGTTCCTTCCGAAGATCGCAGAAGCACTCCAGAAGGAGGGGGTGGAGCTCCGGGGATGTCCACTGACGAGGAAGATTCTTCCCGGCATCAAGAAGGCGGAGGAGGAGGATTGGTATCGGGAATATCTAGACCTCATCCTATCGATCAAGGTCGTGAAGGGCATCGAGGAGGCGATGAAGCATATTTCAACTTATGGTTCACTCCACACAGAGTCGATCCTCACCTCCGATTATCTAAACGCACAGAGATTTCTGAGAGAAGTGAACTCCTCCTGTGTTCTGGTGAATGCCTCCACAAGGTTTAATGACGGATTTGAGTTGGGCCTGGGTGCAGAAATCGGGATCAGCACCTCAAAGCTCCACGCCTTTGGCCCGATGGGATTGGAGGAGTTGACCACCACCAAATTTATCGTCTATGGAAAGGGACAAATCAGAAAATGATACGGTAATAACCAAGTTCCAAGCCCTGTACCTAATATGGTGCAGAGCAAGCACCAATAATCAAATAAGCTCCAATGAACAATACCCAAACTTGGCTTTTTGAATCACTGATTATTATTTGATTATTGGAATTTAGTCATTGGTGATTATTTGGATTTTGGAATTTGGTTATTGGAATTTAATTTGTTGCATTTAATTCGAATCCTTGATTTAAGAAGGAGTTCACGATCAAAAAAGAGACGGTGGAGAAGAGGATTGGGTTATTCGGAGGGACATTCAATCCCATCCATATGGGTCACCTCCGGGGGGCGGAAGAGATTCGGGAGGCCTTCGGCCTTCAGGAAGTGGTCTTCATCCCGGCAGCCATCCCACCCCATAAAGTTGAAGAAGAAATCATTGAGGCGAGGCACCGTCTCGAAATGGTGAGGCTGGCCACGGCAACCAACTCGCATTTCTCCACGACTGACATCGAACTGAAAAGGCCTGGAAAGTCTTATTCCATCGATACGATTCGTTATTTCCGGGAGAAATATCAGGACGCCCTCTTCTTCATCCTGGGAAGAGATGCATTTGTCGAGATCGAAACCTGGAAGGATTTTCAGCAACTCTTCTATCTTTGCAACTTCATCGTGATGACCCGGCCCGGTTTTCAGAAGATCCCCTCTCCCCCTCCACTCCCAGAGGCCCTGGCCTCTGCCTTCCAGTATGACCAGGAAGCAAGAGGGTGGGTCCACACCTCCGGCTACACCCTCTCTTTTAAAGAGATCTCCTATCTTGATATCTCCTCTACAAAGATTCGGGAATTGATCGAAAAGGGAGAGTCGGTGAAGTATCTGATACCCTCTGAGGTGGAAGCTTATGTCCGCAAACATGGACTTTATCGGAAGAACCGGTGATTCGATGGATAGTAATCCCTCACTGAAGCGTGGGTGAAGTCCGTCGATCTGGCAGGAATGCCTTCGAAAATCTTATTAAGCGGATGGTCTAAATTTTTAAGGGTATGGGTAATATTCACTATCAGTAGTACGGTCCTTGCATTGCTGGTTCGGTTTTTTTAGTTTAGGGACGATCTGAAGTTACCGCTATAAGATTTTCTCTGACATCCCAGCCAGATCTCCTTAGGTTCCCACGGAAGAGTGAGGTGTGAAAAAATTAGAATTTGAGAAAAAAATAGGACTTCACTAAAAAGGATGGGTCGATTGGAGAAACTTTAGAGCGCAACCTTATAGGGTTAAGCGACGAGGCCAAAACTACATTAATTTCGTAACTTTACTGCCAAAGAATGTTGCCTATAAATTGAAATGACGCAATTCTAAAGTTTCGGAAAGCGGCCCATCCTTTTGGGCCGAAGTTATTATGAAACTAATTTTTTCACACCTTCTTAGGCATTACGATGGATATCATTTTTTTATTGTCTTCAGCATTTTTTCTGGTATAATGCTAAACTCAAAATTATCCCTTAGGAGGATATGGTCACCGACTCAAAGACGAAATCTCTGCTCTGTTTGAAGGCAGCCGTTGAAAAGAAGGCCAAAGATCCGGTCCTTCTGGAGTTAAAGGGGATCACTTCCTTCACCGATTACTTTCTCCTCTGTAGCGGTAAGTCAGATCGCCAGGTTCAGGCCATCGCCCAGGCGATTGAGGAGACCCTTAAAAAAAAGGGGGTTCG
>JBFMAE010000173.1:0-5064 GCA_040756085.1 Thermodesulfobacteriota bacterium
TCCTCTTTTGAGTGCAAAGGTTGTCCCAATCTCTGTCTGATCCGAAAAGTGAGCGTGGAAGGAGAGAAACCTCTCTTTTACGGGAGCCGATGTGAGAAATACGATGTCATCAAACGGACAAAGGGGTCGGCCATTCCCGATCTTTTTGTGGAAAGGGAGAAGATGCTCTATGCTCCTTATGAGGGAGAGGAGAACCTTCCTCAAAATGCTCCGGAGATCGGAATGCCGAGGATCCTCTATCTCCACGAGATGTTTCCCTTCTGGAGAGCCTTCTTTACAGAATTGGGTTATCGAGTCGTTCTTTCCGATGCCACGAACAAAGAGCTGATTCGGAAAGGGGTAGAGAATGTCGTGGCTGAAACCTGTTTTCCAATTAAAGTGAGTCACGGCCATGTCCTCAACCTCGTGGAGAAAGGGGTGAAGAAAATTTTCCTCCCCAGTATCGTTAACCTCAAGCCGTCCCATCCTGAGATTCCGAACAGTTCAGCGTGTCCTTATGCACAGGCCTTCCCCTATGCTGTCCATTCTTCCATCGATTTTAAAAAGGCCCATGCAGAGGTTCTTCAGCCCATTCTCCACTTCGGTTTTGGAAGAGACCATTTAGAGAAGGAGTTGGTCGAATTTGGGAAATCTCTCCATCAAGGATCGAAGCGGGTGAGGAAGGCCTTTGAGAAGGCGGAAAGAGCCCAGGCCCTATTCTACCAATCCCTGCTCAATCGCGGGAAAGAGGTATTGGATCAGGTTGAACCGAATGAGAAGGTCATGGTCATCGTGGGGAGGCCTTACAACTCCTGTGACGCCGGAGTCAATCTTGAGATTCCTAAAAAAATGCGAGATCTGGGAGTGCTCGCCATTCCCATGGACTTCCTGCCGTTAGACTCCATCGACCCCTCTGAAGAGATTCGGGAGATGTACTGGCGATACGGACAGAAGATATTGGCAACAGGGAAGATCATCAAAGAGGACCCCAGACTATATGGGGTCTATATCACCAACTTTGGTTGCGGCCCGGATTCCTTCATCGGCCATTTCTTCAGAGATTTTTCAAAAGGGAAGCCCTATCTTCAACTGGAGATCGATGAGCACAGCGCCGATGCCGGTGCAATCACACGATGCGAGGCCTTTTTAGACAGTTTGAAAAATGTGAAGGCTGAAAAGGTTCTCTCTCCGAGGAGAGAAAAGGCAAAGACCGACCGGACCAAAAAGATTTACATCCCTTATATGTGTGACCACTCCTTTGCTGTGGCCGCCGCTTTCAAGGCCTGCGGGGTAGAGGCCGATGTCTTTCCTGAATCGGATGAGGAGACCCTTTATTGGGGAAGAAAACTCACTTCAGGGAAAGAATGTTATCCCTGTATTCTCACCACAGGCGATATGGTGAAACTGGTCAAGGATCCAGATTTTGATCATTCCCGAGCAGCCTTCTTCATGCCTTCGGGCAACGGGCCCTGCCGGTTTGGACAGTATCATCGCTTCCACCGCCTCGTTCTGGATGACCTGGGGTTCCACCATGTTCCGATTTACTCGCCCAATCAAGATGAGACGCTTTATAATGATCTGGGCATCATGGGTTCTCAATTCACGCGCCTGGGATGGCAGGGGATTGTAGCGGTTGACCTCTTGATGAAAAAATTGTTGGAGACCCGGCCCTATGAAAAGGAGAAGGGGCAAACCGATCAAGTCTATCAGAAGTCTTTAAAAAGGGTCTGCGAAGCCATTCAGCAAGAGGGGGATCTGGAGAAGGCCCTTCAGAAGAGTATCGAGGACCTCCATCATATCGAAGTGGATGGACTCAGGACAAAGCCCCTGATCGGGATTGTGGGAGAGATTTTTGTCCGGCTCAATCGGTTCAGTAATGAAGATGTTATCCGAAAGATCGAGCAGTTTGGAGGGGAGGCCTGGATCGCACCTCTGACCGAATGGATTCTCTATGTGAACACCATTGCGAAGGGAAAGAGTTTGAGGAAAAAGTCATTCTCAAATCTTTTGAAAGTTTTTCTTACGGACTACTATCAGAAGAAAGACGAACATAAGCTGGAGAAGATATTTAAAAACTATCTCAGAAACTTTGGCGAACCCAAAACCCGATCCATTTTTAGAAAAGCTAAACCTTACCTCGACTCCTCCTTCGAAGGGGAGGCGATCCTCTCCGTTGGGAAGACGATCGATTTTGCAAAGAGGGGTGCTAGTGGCATTGTCAACATCATGCCCTTCACCTGTATGCCAGGAACCATTGTCAGCACCCTTCTTAAACGATACCGAGAGGAGAATAATAACATTCCCATCCTCAATATGGCCTACGATGGTCAGGAGCAGACCAATACGCTCACCCGCCTCGAAGCCTTCATGTACCAGGCCAAGGAGTTTCAAAACAGGAAGAACAAAAGGGCCTAATAGAATAGGTAGAATAACATTACAATGTCACTCCCGCGAAACCTGTTCCTGACAGGTTCAGGAAGCGAGAGTCCAGAAAGATTTGAAAGGGATGGATTCTTGCTGGAGTTTATCCCGGTAAAAACCGGGGGAGGAATGACTCCCTAAGGTTAAAATGGAATTTTAAGGAGTTTGGTAACGCATTGAAAACTTAGAGAATAAATATTCTAATGACCTTGTTAAAAAAATCACTTTTTTATTGCAAAACCTTTTTTAAGGTGATATAAACTTGAAGTTCTGAACCTTTGGGAGGTACATAGTATGGATAACTGGACCTTTGGAATCACGATGGTGGTTGTAGGGATGGGAGGTACACTCCTCACACTCTGGGTTTTGAGCCTCATCATGGGGATATTGAAAAGGGTTTTCCCATATAAAAAAGAGGAAGAGGGCAAATAGGTTTAGGAAGAAGGAGGGTGAGATATGATAGAATCGATTGGAAATGGTTTATATGGGCTGATTGCAGGGTTTGCCAACCTCCATTGGTCAAATCCAATTATGATAGGGGTTGGTTGCCTTCTCCTCTATCTGGGAATTATGAAGGGTTTTGAGCCTTTGCTTCTTGTCCCCATCGGGTTTGGAGCGATCCTCGTCAATATTCCACTGGCGGGTTTGATGGAGGAGGAGGGTTTTCTCAGGATTATCTATGATGCAGGGATCGCTACAGAGCTATTCCCCCTTCTCATTTTCCTGGGCATCGGCGCCATGACCGATTTCGGTCCACTGCTCGAAAATCCAAAGATCTTTCTCCTTGGAGCAGCAGGACAATTTGGTATCTTCTTAACATTGCTTTTAGCTCTGGCAATAGGCTTTTCAAAGATGGATGCCGTGGCGATCGGGATTATCGGTGCCTGTGATGGTCCGACGGCCATTTATGTGACATCAAAGTATGCTCCCCACCTTTTGGGTGCAGTCTCCGTGGCTGCCTATTCCTATATGTCACTTGTCCCACTCATCCAGCCTCCGATCATGAGGTTTTTAACCACGAAAGAAGAACGGATGATCAATATGGGGACCGTCAGAAAATCGGTTTCAAAGACGGCAAAGATCCTCTTCCCCCTGGTAGTAACTGTTATCGGTGGTCTTATCGCTCCAAAAGGTTTGCCTCTCGTCGGAACGATCATGTTTGGGAACCTGATGAAGGAGTGCGGAGTGGTGAGCCGGCTTACCAAGGCCTCTGAAAATGAGATTGCGAATATTGTGACTCTCCTCCTTGGAATCTCAATTGGAGCCACCATGGATGGTAGAATCTTTTTGAAACCTCAGACCCTGATCGTCTTAGCCTTAGGTTTTTTAGCCATCTGCCTCGATACCGCTTGTGGCGTTCTGTTCGGTAAATTATTGAAGGTGCTAACAGGAGGGAAAGTCAATCCTCTCATCGGCGCTGCAGGGATTTCAGCCTATCCCATGGCAGCCCGTGTAGCACAGCGAGAAGGTCAAAAATATAATCCAAAGAATTACCTTCTCATGCATGCCATGGGAGCCAATACGGGTGGCCAGGTCGGTTCTGTGATGGCCGCTGCGGTTATGCTTTCCGTGCTGAAAGGAATGGGGGTCATTTGATGTAAATGATGTAATTGAAAATAGAGAATGATGAAACCCTCTAAATCAGATTTTTTTAAAAGACCCCGGGCTTCATAAAGGCCAGGGGTTTTTTTCTCTTGCGAATTTTTTGCTTATGGTTTATTGTAGAAAACCGAAAATTTGGGCGACCAGCAACCAAATCCTTCTAAATACATATAATTATGAAGATAGATAGTCAGGAGTGCATAATCACGGTCACAACATGAATAATATCCCGATTGAACGGGAATGGTACCCTAAGGGAAGGGAGGAAGCGGTAATATGTCAAATTTGCAAACAAAGTCAATCTGGCATTCCATCGAGGTAGCCCAGGTCCTGAAGGAACTGGATGCGGATACTCATAAGGGTTTAACCGATGATGAAGTGAGAAGGCGCCTTGAGAAATATGGCCTCAATGAATTGAAGAAGGAGGAGAGAGTCTCGCCCCTCACCCTCTTCTTCAATCAGTTCAAAAACATCCTCATCATCATCCTCCTAATAGCTACTGTCCTTTCAGCTCTTGTCGGTGAAATTTTTGATGCAGTGCTCATCCTGGTCATCGTAATCTTCTGTGCGGTTCTTGGATTTATTCAAGAGTTCAGGGCAGAGCGTGCCCTTGAGGCACTCAAAAAGATGCTTTCCCCAACCATCACTGCCTTGAGAGGGGGGAGGGAGGAAGAAGTTCCTTCCAAGGAACTCGTTCCTGGAGATATCTTACTGCTCGAGGCAGGGGATAAGATTCCTGCAGATGCGAGATTGCTTGAAAACCATTCTTTGAGATGTGATGAGGCCCCACTGACAGGAGAATCCGTTCCGGTTGGTAAGGATATAAAACCTCTACCAGAGAATGTACGAGTCAGCGACAGAAGAAATATGGTTTTTACTGGAACAACAGTGACTTATGGCAGGGGGAAGGCAGTTGTCACATCTACAGGTATGAATACAGAATTTGGCAAGATTGCTGAGGAGGTGATGGCCGTCGAGACAGAGAAGACCCCTCTTGAGAGGAGAACTAATGAGATAGGCAAGTGGCTGGGCATCATATCCTTCGTGATATGCTTTCTTGTT
>JBFMAE010000174.1:0-3308 GCA_040756085.1 Thermodesulfobacteriota bacterium
CGCGAAATTCCTGGCGGTGTGTACCTTTCTCTGGTGAGACACAGTATCCGGGATGGGGAGAAAAGAAGCTATGGGTGCTGTATCCCCAGTAGTTTTTTAATCTCCGTGCCGCTACTCCCTCTGACACATCCTGCTCATCAAAGGCCATCACGGGCATCAATTCAATGTCCGTTACGCCAAGAGCTTTTAGATAAGGAATTTTTTCAATCACTCCTAGAAAGGTTCCGACGCGAGCCACTTGAGAGGTAGGATGCCGTGTGAACCCGCCCACATGCATCTCATAGATGATGGCTTGCTCCATCCTATGGTTCAAAGGCTTATCTCCATTCCAATCATAATGGTCATCACCTAAAACAATACTTCGCATCGAAAAGGTAGTGTTGTCCCCCGGCAAGCATGCACGTCGCCTGTCCCACAACTCGTGAGTCACCGCTCGAGCCCACGGATCAAGGAGGACCTTCTCTTTATCGAATCGATGGCCTGTGGACCTGGTATCACCTGGACCGTCTATGCGCCACCCATAGAAGGTACCAGGAGCAAGTCCCTCCACATAAACATGCCATGCATAAAAGGTTTTGTTCACCTCGGGGTCGAGCTCAACAACCTGGAAAGGGGTCGGGCTGTCCGATTTCTCAAAAAGAAGCAGTTCAACATGTGTGGCGAAACGGCCCCACACCGAAAAATTCGTTCCCTTCGAATCGAAGGTTGCCCCAAAGGGAGAACGATGACCGGGCTGCGTGGAATATCTTTTCAATGCTTCCCTCCTTCATGATCTGGGATAAGGGTTACACTCGGGCTTCTTTATATGCTTCCTCGACGATCGTCATGGCTTCTTCCTGAATTCTTTTCAGATGTTTTTCGCCTCGGAAGCTCTCCGCGTATATTTTGCAGATATCCTCCGTGCCGGAGGGACGGGCTGCAAACCATCCGCCCTGAGTGACCACCTTCAAACCTCCAATGTCAGCATCATTACCGGGAGCTTTAGTGAGCTTGGATACAATAGGCTCTCCAGCAAGGTCTTTGGCGGTGATATGGTAAGGAGATAGCTTTTTGAGAGCAGCCTTCTGCTCGGATGATGCAGGGACATCGATCCTCTGATAAAAAGCCTTTCCGAATCTCTCTTCGATGTCTCTATAAAGCTCCCCTGGATCCTTCCGCAATTTCGCCGTTATCTCGCAGGCAAGAAAACTCATCACCATTCCATCCTTATCCGTTGTCCAGACCGTGCCATCCTGTCTGAGAAAGGAAGCTCCCGCACTCTCTTCCCCTGCAAAACCGAGAGAGCCATCGATCAGTCCGTCCACGAACCATTTGAAGCCTACGGGGACTTCGGACAGTCGCCTCCCGAGAGAGGATGCCACGCGGTCGATCATGGATGTGGAGACGAGGGTTTTTCCGATGGCTGCGTCCTTTCTCCATCCTGGCCGGTGCTGAAAAAGGTATTCTACAGCTACAGACAAGTAATGATTCGGATTCAAAAGCCCCACGCTCTTTGTGACAATGCCATGGCGATCCGCGTCTGTATCGTTGCCAAAGGCAATGTCGAAGTTGTCTTTAAGCTCAATTAAACGGGCCATGGCGTAGGGCGAGGAGCAATCCATCCGAATTCTGCCATCATGGTCAAGGGTCATGAAAGAAAAGGTAGGATCCACAACATGATTTACAACCTCGAGGTCGAGGCCATATCTGTTGCCTATGAGATCGAAGAAATCAATGGCAGCCCCTCCAAGAGGGTCTGCACCGATCTTGATCCTTTCCTTGGCAATGACCTCCATGTCGATTACATTCTTGAGATCCTCCACGTAGGGGAGGATATAATCGTACTCCCGTGTCGAATCGGCCTTAAGCGCCTTCTGAAAGGAAACTCTTCTCACTTCCTTCAATCCTTGCGCAATGATCTGATTGGCCTTCTCTTCGATGGTCCGGGTCGTCTCCGGGTCAGCTGGCCCTCCCTCTGGTGGATTATACTTAAATCCTCCATCTTCCGGCGGGTTGTGGGAGGGTGTGATGACCACGCCATCCGCCAGCCCGTTCTTTCTCGCCCGGTTGTAAGTAAGGATCGCATGCGAGATGACCGGAGTAGGTGTGTACCGAAGACCTTTTTGAAACATCACCAGAATATCGTTTGCGGCAAAAACTTCGATGGCGCTTGCGAAAGCAGCTTCGGAAAGGGCATGAGTATCCATCCCCACGAAGAGGGGACCATTGATTTTTTTTGATTTCCTATAATCGCAGATCGCCTGGCTCACAGCCAAGATATGTTCCTCGTTAAAGCTATTTTTCAGCGAGGACCCTCTGTGGCCAGAGGTTCCGAAGGTCACGCGCTGGGCCGGATCAGAAACGTCCGGTTCTTGGGCGTAATAGGCGGTCACAAGCCTTGGGATATTGACCAGCAGGGGCCTTGGAGCTGGTTTGCCAGCAAGTTCATGAGCGGTCATTTCTCTACCTCATGGGAAGGGTTTCGTGGAACAGCAAAAGTAGTTTTCCATAATTGAGTTGCCATCGGGTATTGTATCGTTAAATTAGACGCTTAATGCTCATCCTGTTTCGCCCGTGTCCCAGGACAAGCGTCTATAGACCAGCCGTGCACACGCCAAAGAGCATGAGTGACAACCAATGCATTGTTCCATACGCGGCGTGGTCAGAATCTTCACAGGTTTTACCGCCTCTCACTCAATTCTTTCTTCTCAGGGCCTCGATGCCCGGCAATTTTTTCCCTTCGAGATATTCGAGAGAGGCTCCACCCCCAGTCGAGATGTGGCTGATCTTTCCCGCCACCCCCGCCTGGTTGACTGCCGCCACTGAATCCCCACCCCCCACAATGCTGAATGCTGAAGACTCTGACACAGCCCTGGCAACAGCAAATGTCCCTTGGCTGAAAGGTTCCATCTCGAAGACCCCCATGGGGCCATTCCAGACAATCGTCTTGGCCGATCTTATCTCCGCTGAAAATGCCTTCACTGTCTCCGGGCCAATATCGAGGCAAAGCCAATCCGGGGGGATCATCCCGTTCTTCACCATCTGTCGTTTCGCCTGGAGATCCATCCGCTCTGCTGCAATGTGATCCTGGGGAAGGAGCAGGTTCACCTTCCCTTTTGCTTTTTCTAAGAGAGTGGATGAGAATCCGATCTGATCTTCCTCGACCAATGATTTTCCCACTCCGATTCCCTTAGCCTTGAGAAAGGTATAAGCCATCCCCCCTCCTATGAGAAGGGTGGTCACCTTATCCAAAAGGTTTTCAATCACTCCGATTTTGTCTGAAACTTTTGCTCCTCCAATAATGGCGACATAGGGCTTCTGTGGATTTA
>JBFMAE010000175.1:0-10240 GCA_040756085.1 Thermodesulfobacteriota bacterium
GCCGTAGCAATATTAAGTGCAAGGCCGGGTGTTGCTCGCTCATCAGAGTGAAGGTTGCTCACCCCTTTTACCTGAATCAGGTAATCAAAAGAATTCTTTCCAATGATTTCAGAAGCGATGATTCCTCCCTCGGCCAAGGTATCACCCAACCAGTCCTCTCTAAAGGCAATCCGTCTCACCATCTCCAGGAGTGCCTCATCATTGCCAAACCGCAAATCCAAACCATCGGTCTCTTTGTCGGTAAGGATTCCCAGTTCGTAGAGCTCCATCGCCCAGGAAATAAGACTTCCAGTTTCCAGATTATCCATACCCCATTGATCAACTAAGTGATTACCCGTTAACAGGGTTTCCATGCTCCGGCAGTCTGGCTCTCCGCAAAAAGCGCCCTGAGAAGTATATTCCGGTCCTTCATCATAGGCTCCCGCATAAGGTCCGGTAGGAATTTTGTACTGGGCTCGGCAATGGACCTGGCAACCAAAGCAACCCGCCATATGGTAGGGTCCCATCGTTTCCGTGCAGACCTCATCAATCGCTTCCGGCTCAATCTCATCACAATAGAGCTCCTGGTTATACTGGAAGTTTCTGCATCGGACACCACCCCAAGAGTTTGTAGCTCCCCAGATAAATGGGGTACCAAGGGTTCCCTGGGTTTGATTCACCTTAGCGCTTGTGATTTGATCAATAAAGCGTTTGTTATACTCGAGCGCTTCCTTTGGATGGGCGATCTTTATATCCATTGTACCGCGGGTAGCAATGGCCTTCAGGTTTTTTGAGCCCATGACCGCTCCCATTCCGGTCCTTCCACCGGAATTCTTAATTCCGGTCATTACATTGGCAAACCGGACCTTATTTTCACCTGCTTGACCAATGACCAGACTCTTAATATCCTCATCCCCCAAATCTTCTCGAATCGTCCATTGGGTATCGGTGGTGGTTTTGCCCCAAAGGTGGCGAGCATCACGAATCTCGATTTTTCCATTGTGGATCCAAAGGTAAACCGGCTTTTCTGCTTTACCTTTGATGACGAGATGATGGAAACCTGCCCAGGCTAACTCGGGAGCAAAGAAACCTCCCATGTTAGCACTTCCCACCATACCCCCGAGGGGGGATTTCGCCATCACATGGGTTCTGGCGGTTGCCGATGCCAAGGTAGCGGTAAGGATGCCGCCGCTCACCATGAGCGTATTGTCAGGACCAAGGGGGTCACATCCTTTCTTCGTGTGATTATAAAGCAGATAGGCATCCAGTCCTCGGCCTCCCAGGAATTTTCTCCGCACATCGAGCGGAATAGGCCTGATTTCTATTTTTCCTGTGGAGAGATCAATATAAGCTATCTTCCTATTTAGGGCCATCTTTCTTTTCCTCCTTCATCTTTCTTTCGAACGCCTCCTCCGCTAACTTTTTGTTTACCTCCCATACCGGGCCTCTGATGCGAGGAAAGCCCGCTTTGATCCAGGCCACGCGGAATTCCATACCACAGGCAGGACATTTCACATGGTTCACCCCAGATTCCGGCTGAAGTCTTCCCATGCAACTGGGATTATGGCACCTGAACTGGCCATAGGTACGAGTCTTACGTAAACTCTCAGCTGTTGAAAGTCCTTCTTTCTCGTTTGCCATAAAAACCCCCTTTCTTACGGTAGCAAGATTCATGCATCATCCATGCATCGCAGGTCGGCCCTCCTTGCCATGTTCAGAATAGTGAACATTTTAGATATACCACGAACCCTATATTTTTTAGATTAATAAACTACATTTATTTCTTTGTCAAGGACAAACTTTATTTATAGATAATATGCTGACATCGTTGTAATGCCTTTCTGTGGACCCTTTTGACTCAAAGAGGGGATCCTCTTACGTCCTGAAGGACCATTCATCGGGAGTGGTGAACTTTTTCATCTCATCGGCCTTTTCAATTATGTTCACAATAATGAACTATTTCCTGTACCAAAAAACTCCCGGATGTTAGTCCGATAAAATTATCCACCTGCGAGGAGAAGCATAAAGATGAGAGAATCCCCTTCCTTCAACGAGGAATGATGTTTGTCCGCAGGGATGAAGGACTTTCCATTGAGGGCGATCTGAATCATGAGATCAAAATTCCCTTCGGCATCGTAGAAGGCATCTCGCACCTTTTTCCCGTATCGTTTAATTAATTCGTCGATCACATCCTTCACCGTCTCTCCGGAAACATCCAATTCCAACTTCTTCTTTCCAATGACACCGGAGACCATCGGTAAACCCAAAAATTCCACGTTGATCTTCATGGTTGGTCCTTCTTACCTATCTGATTTCAGATCTCAGATTTTATTTAGATTTCAGATTTAGGTTTTCAATCTCCAATCCCTGCCTGCGGTAGGCAAGGCAGGCAGGTACGATCTACAATCTGCAATCTGATTATTTGACCAGCTTCATCAATTCAGCGAATTTGAGAGAGACCTCCCTTCTCTTACTCATGTTCACTTTGTCGGCATCCCTATAGTCCACGGCCTTGGGATCGCAGAAGGCCACACATTGGGGATCGCCATCACAATAGTCACACTTCACAGTCAACTTTTCTTTGATATCGAAAAAGGGCGCTCCAAAAGGACATGCAACGATACAGGTCTTACACCCAATGCATTTATCCTTGTCAATGAGCACCCTTTGATTTTCCAAATCTTGGTGGCAGGCTTTTGTCGGGCAGACTTCCACGCAGAAAGGTTTCTCACAGTTCTGGCATGTCATAGGAAGATAAAAGCCTTCGTTCTCCCACTTGACCACCCTGATTCGAGACCGGCTGGGGTTGCTGGCTCCCGTATGAAAAACTGAGCAGACCATTTCACACAGCCGGCAACCAGTACACTTCTCATGATCCACTACAATCACTTTACCATGCATCAAAAACCTCCCTCTTCAATTTCATATTTTCAAATCCCCAATAGGAAATCTTCATTCTGAATCCTCCCGCTTCTCCCTCTCCTTTATGCCTTTCTCGATCGCCCTCTCCATCTCCTATTGGGGTGACCCTCCTGTTCCCTGTGCCCCCATTCTGATCTTGATCTCGATCAATTTATGCATGGGAAGTTGTTCCTTTATTCCGGAAGCAAGGACTCCTAATCTAAGAAAGAATCCGCCACTTAATAAAAAGAGTCCGGTGGCTATCAGGATGCTTGGCTGACCAGAATGAGTATAGAGAAATTCAAGAAGGATGGGAAAGATGAATCCGATGAAAACGATACCCACCCAAAAAAGAAATTTCAATTGACCTGATAAGAGAAGGCGGACAGAGGTTTCTCCCTGGTCTTTCTGACGGTGTCTGGAGTAAAGATAGAGGACAAGTATGAAGGCTTCGATCAGGATGAGGATCTGTTCTGTATATGTCAGCGTTTTCAATAACCCATGATTGGATGGTATAAGTTCAAATCCCAATAGGGACAAAATAATGCCCATCGATCCTGTAGACAATGCAGAAGCCAGAAATAGAAGGGGCAGGAGGGGAGTATTCCAGATAGGCACATATTTGACTGACTGCAGAAGGATTCCTGTATAGATAGCGGTCGCAAAAGCAAAGATAACGCCGATAACCTCCAAGACAAACCAAACCGTTGTCCTTACGCTGCCCAAAAGTGCAGATACTCCGAAAATGATCAACCCAACCACAATAAACGTAGAGAGGATGAGGAAGCCCCGGGCTAGCCAGGAGGTTTTTGGGTTTAAACAGGCCGTATAAAATTTCATTTTCTTGCCCAGATCTAAGACGAGAAAGGGGGCACCGACAGCAACAAAAAGGGGGCCCCATAGAATGGCAGCTTTGGTTAGGTTGATTGAGTAATTCCAGAGGTCCCATGTTTTTTGAGGAAGTAAATGGTTGGCAAACCAAATGATCATGATTCCGATAATGAACGAGCCTGCTCCCATACCAGCTAAATAGAGATAGATAGCAATCCCCCATTTCCACTCCTGTTGAGGCTTTATAAACTTCTTTTGGAAAATAGGCTCAACATCCATTTTTTTACCTCTGGACAATTACCCACCATTTAATGAATTTTTTCCGATTTACCCCATTAGAAAGCCCCGCTTGCCCTGTTAGAGACTTTCTCTAACGGGGTGAATGAGCCCTCCCGTTGGAAGGTCGAAGACCTTCTAACGGGGTAAATTATAAATAATCAGTTTGACACAAATCAATAGATCTGCTAATTAAAATTTATAAATGTTCAATAGGATGAACAATGAAAAAAATCACTTATTCTGCCCCATCTGTTAAAAAAGCTTTCAAAATCTTGCACCTATTAGTTGACTCACCTACGGGTCTCGGTGTCAGTGAGATCGCCAAACAATTGAAAATTGGAAAAAGCACAGTTCATGGGATCACTTCCGCTTTGGAGGAGTTGGGTGTACTGGTTCGAGATCCTCTTCATAAGAAATATCAGTTAGGATATACCCTTTTGGAGCTCAGTAGAAAGGCCTATAAAAAAATGGAGTTGAGGGATATTGCCAGAATCCCTACCGAGAGATTGATGGAGAAGGTCGGTGAAACCGTTTTTCTGGGGATCATGAATGGCGATCACATTACGATCTTGGATGTCGTCGAATCTCATAATGAGATGAAGATCACTTCACCCCCTGGGACAAGGCTTCCTCTCTTGGCAGGTGCGACGGGTAAGGTCTTTCTCGCCCAATTAGAAGAAAAGAAGGCCAAGGAGATCGTCCAAAAGATGGGATTGGTCCGATATACCTCAAAGTCGATTGTGGACCCGAAAAAGTTTCTCAAAGAAGTGGAGGAATCAAGGAGAAGGGGTTATGCGATTGACGATGAGGAATATATTCCGGGTGTGAGGGCCATTGCCGCCCCCCTCCAAATGGCTTCACGTCCTCCTGCTGCGATCTGGGTGGTGGGATTTAGCTCGAGCCTCAATCATGAGAAGATGGAGAGGGTTGTCTCCGAGATTCGTAGAACCGCTGAGGGAATTAATAATCTCCTAGAAAATAAAGAATAGCACGAATGACAGCGAATGACACGAATAGGTTTTATTCGTGAAATTCGTTCGCAGTGATCATTTTCATCATTCGTGGGTGCCCTCTGGGCATGATGAATTTCCTAATAAAGAGTGAAAACCGGTAAGGGTTGGGGTTCGGATGGGAAAGGACGAACATTTTTTCCTGCCGGATCAAACCTTTTTACCCTGTTAGAAAGCCCCGCTTTTTAAACTTGTTCCTGACAGGTTCAGGAAGCGGGGATAGGTTTTGTATCAGAATTTTAATACCTTTAAGACCTGCCTGCCGGCAGGCAGGAAGGGCGGGGTTTAAAGCCCCGACCCGTTAGAATTTTTAGCAAACCCCCTCAGAAATCTACATCCCCCGAGGGGTAGCGGCATCCGCTCAGGGAAACTTATTTCTAACGGGTCCCGTCCTTTCTAACAGGGTTTACGAAGGCGGCAGGAAAAGGATTTCAGGAGGGGCGTGCCCGAAATGGGATCGCCCGGTTTCATCGTCGTAAGGAGGTTGACATTTGCCTCAGCCCATCCATGAGGGAGGTTGACCACTTCAGGAAGAATGTCTGCGGTTACGAGACACTTGATGGTCAGGGAGCCCGCTAATGTCTCAATTTCGATTTGATCTCCGTCAGCAATTCCATATTTTTTTGCAGTCTCCAGATGTATTTCCGCAAAGGGCTCCGGTCTTTTCTTTCGCAATGACGGGATATGACGAAGTTCTGAATGGAGGTATTCTAAGGTCCTTGCCCCTGTGGTGAGAGTAAGGGGAAAGTCTTTCATCAGTTCAGGCTGATGGAATGGGCTTTCCCGATGCGTGGGCAGGGGGTCATGGCCTAAAGACTTGAGGGTTTCGGAGTAGATTTCAACTTTTCCCGAAGGAGTAGCAAATCCCTTCTCCCTATACTGGTTATACCGGATCGTTCCGAAAGGAAGGCCTTGGGGATGTTCCATCAGTTTTTGGATAGTCAATCCTGTTGGCTTGAGGGCATAATCAATCGCCTCATCCACATCCTTCCATGGGAAATATTCTCCATAGCCCATGCGTTTTGCCAGTTCCAACCAGAACTTTAAATCAGGCCATGCCTCTGGGAAATCGATCACTTTTTTTCTCAGTGTCACATAAGGAATTCCGTGGATGGTTCCATAGTAGTCGCAAAGCTCGGTTCTTTCAAGGAAGGTGGCTGCAGGCAGGACGATATGAGCGAGCTTGGCTGTTTGGGTCATAAAGAGATCCATCACAACGAGAAATTCCATTTTTTTCAAGGATGCCTCTACCTTTTTTGAATCGGGCCAGGTGATGACCGGATTGGATGCAGAGACGATCATTCCCTTGATGGGGTAGGGGTGGCCCTCAAGGAGGGAATCCGGCAAAACCATAGCCTGTCCTTCTCCAAAAAGCCTTCCCCAGACTTCATAGAAGAGAGGGAATTGATCGATGCCAAGGGGGTTTTCCGAGAGTTTTTCAGGAAGTTGAAGGGAATTAATATGGACTCGTGAAGTCGTGATGAATCCCCCAGGAATATCGATATTGGCTGTAATGGCCTGAAGAATAGCAATGGCTCTTGAGTTCTGAAGACCATTCGTATGCTGATCCAGTGCCTCATCCCAGGAGATGGGGATAAAGTCCCCGTCTTTCCTCTTGAGAGGGGTTCTTAAACGGTTTTCAGAATAGACGAATTGAGGGGCAGCGGCTCCCTTTGGGCAGAGCAGGCCCCGGTTGAGGGGGTGATCAGGAGTTCCCTTCACCTTGACGATCTTTCCATCTTTGAGGAAGACATCCATGCCGCAGCCCCATGGACAGAGCTCACAGGCAGTCTGAATGATTTCCATAAGCGCCTCCCATAAATTCCAATACCCAAATTCCAAGCTCCAAATAATACCCAATAACCAATCACCAAATAAACAAATCCCCCCAACCCCCCTTTACTAAAGGGGGGCGAGGGGGGATTATCGAGTTTCATAGGTTGAGGGTGGCCATATGGGCTATGAATAATTTATTTGATTATTGGTGCTTGGGATTTGGATTTCTATTTTTTCCCATGCAGAGCCTCCAACACTTTATCTGGTGTGACCGGAAGGCTGTTGAATCTCACTCCGATGGCATCATAGATGGCATTGACGATGGCAGGCGCAGGTGCCAATTGGGTTCCCTCACCCGATTCTTTGGCACCGAATGGACCTTCCGGATCGTCCGTCTCAACCTCCACAGAAATTATGGAGGGGACTTCCATGGCTGTGGGTATTCCGTAATCGAGGAAAGAGGGGTTGACCACCTGACCTTTCGCCGTGATCACATTTTCGTAGAGAGCATGGCCCATTCCTCCGACCACCGACCCTTCCAGCTGTCCCTCCACTAGCATGGGATTGATCGCCCTGCCGCAATCGTGGCCGGCTACTACCTTTAAGACCTTCACCTTTCCGGTTTGGATATTCACCTCCACTTCAGCAGCCTGGGTCATGAAAGAATAAGCGGGAGAAAAATTCCCATCTTCTCTAAGAAGGGTAGTAGGTTCTTTGGCCGGAGGTTGATAAGAGCCCCGGCCGATGATGGGCATGGGCCGGTCAGAATATTGATAGACTTTGATCGCCTCCAGTAAATCCATCCCCCTTTCCGGACTCCCCTTGACATAGATTCGGCGGTCCCTCGCCTCCAGGTCCTCGAGGTTCGTCTCCATCTTTTCAGCCACTGCCTCGAAGAGTTTCTCTTTTGCAGCTCGGGCAGCCGTTCTGGCGGCATTGCCTGCCCTTAGCGTGACACCGCTTCCGAAGGTTCCGGGATCGAGGGGTGTAATCTCTGTATCTGCGGCAGTGATCCGGATATCTTCCAGGGAGACGCCCAGTTCTTCTGCGACAATCTGGGAGATAACCGTCTCTGCACCCTGGCCGATGTCTGCTGCACCGGTGAGGAGGGTGACTGAACCATCCCTTTCGATCTTGACGATGGCACCTGATGAGATGTGGCTCATGTTGCTCACTCCGCTCGGGAAACTGGCCCCGGCGAGGCCTACGCCTCTGCCGAATGGAAGCTTTCCTCTCTTCTCTTTCCAGCCGATCCCCGCTGCAGCTTTCTTCAGGGTTTCGGTGAATCCACAGCTCTGGACCAGTAGTTTCGCGGGATGGGGCTCTCCAGCGTGGAAGGCGTTCTTGAGTCGGAGTTCTAATGGGTCGATCCCCATCTTTTCTGCGATCCTGTCGAGCTGGACCTCCACAGCAAACCGGACCTGCGGAATCCCGTGTCCCCTCATCGCTCCTCCGACGGGTTTATTGGTATAGACATGGTAGCCTTCGAAGAAGAGGTTTTCGATCCGATAGGGAAGCATGATGAAATAACAGGCTAAGGTGATCATCAGGGGAGCTGTGCTGTTATATGCGCCTCCATCCGCAATCACTTTAAACTGTTGGACCAGGATCGTGCCGTCCTTTCTCATCCCGGTCTTGAGTTGAATTCGCATCGGGTGTCGTTGTCTTGTTGAGGTGAAAACCTCTTCGCGCTCATAGACGAATTTGACAGGTCTCTTGGTCTTCATGGCGAAGAAGGCGGCACAGAAGTCCTTGGCATAGAGATCGATCTTCTGTCCAAATCCTCCCCCCACTTTCGGTTTGATCACACGGACTTTACTTTCAGGAATATCGAGGGTATTGGCCAGATTCCTCCGGAGGAAGAAGGGGATCTGGGTGGAGGCCCAAAGGGTTACTTTCCCGGAGTGGTCGACCATGGCCAGGGCAGACTGAGGTTCGAGGGGACAGTGATTGACAGGTTGAGATTCGAAGGTGTCCTCAAAGAGGAAGTCGGATTCACCGAAAGCCTTCTCCACAGTTCCAAATTCTTTTCGGATGGTGGCGCTCACATTGTTGGGAACTTCATCGTGAATGATGGGAGCTCCGGGTTTCATTGCTTCTAATGGATCGAAGACCGAAGGAAGCTCCTCATAATCGACCCGAATCTTTGAGATGGCCTCCTCTGCAGCATCGAGAGAGGTAGCCACGACAGCGGCGACTTCGTCCCCGATGTAGCGTACTTTGTCGATGGCCAGGGCATATTCATCCTTGGCCATGGGGACGATGCCATATTTCTTCTTCGGGATATGCCTTCCGCTGATGGCACCCTTCACTCCCTCTACTTTCTCAGCTTCGGATAGATCGACATGAAGGATCTTCGCATGGGCAAGAGGGCTTCTCAGGATTTTCCCAAAGAGCATTCCCGGAAGGGTGAGGTCATCCGTAAATTTTGCCTGGCCTGTCGCCTTCTCCAGGGCATCGAGCATGACCGCCCGCTTTCCAACCACATTAAGTTTGTTCATGAGAAACTCCTTAAAAGGGTTCAAGGGTTCGAGGGTTCATGGGTTCAAGTGTTTTTAACTTGAACCCTAGAATCCTTGAATCCTCGACCCCTATTGTTTTTCAGTCACTGAAAGAATCGCCTCCACAATCTTCACATAGCCTGTGCACCGGCAGAGGTTCCCCGAAATCGTTTTCTTCACTTCTTTTTCCGAGGGATGAGGGTGTTCATCGAGGAAGGCCTTGGCCGTCATAATCATGCCAGGGGTGCAGAACCCGCACTGGATGGCCCCTTTTTCGATAAAGGCCTTTTGAAGTGGATGAAATTCTCCATCTTGGGTGAGACCTTCGATGGTGATAACCTTCTTCCCCTGAACATCGGCAGCTAAGGTGAGACAGGATAGGTGAGGCTTCCCGTCAATAAGGACAGTGCATGCTCCACAGGCTCCCAAATCACAACCCCTTTTTGTACCTGTCAGACCAAGATCCTCTCTCAATACCTCGAGAAGGGTTTTGTGGGTCTCTGTGAGAACCTCATATTCTTCGCCGTTGACATGAAGTTTAATGATCTGTTTCACACAGAACTCCTTTCAAATAGTTCGGAGTAATTAGTTCGTAGTTCGGAGTAAATGATAAAGAAACTCCGAACTCCCGACTCCGAACTCATAACTTGAACTCTTCCAATGCTTGTTTCAAAAGGATGCCGGCCATCTTTCGTTTATAGGCGGGAGAGTGGATAGAGGTTCGCATGGGTGAGATTTCTTTAATGGCCTGATTTGAGACCTTCTCGGTGGTTTGATTATCAAGAGATATATTCTTGAGCATCTTTTCTGCCTCTAAGGCCTCGACAGGTCCAGGGCCTACCCCGCTGAAGACGACCCTTGCCTTTTTGATACGTTCCTCTCCTTCTTTCTCAATATGGAGGGCTAAGGAGACAACAGGAAATTCGATGGAGTCCCTCAGTCTCCATTTTAGATAGATGGTTT